>JBKEGM010000064.1:0-10684 GCA_046710005.1 Natrialbaceae archaeon | reverse complement strand
GTGGCGGCGTACAACTACCTCGACGGAACGGAGTGCGAGAAGCAATGTACGAGAGAGCACTGCGTCGGCCCGATGTACCATGCCGCCACGGTCACCGCCCAATGTGACGGCCGCCCGCCCTGTGAACTCCTCGCAGCAATGCCTGCGTCCCTCGAAGAACTCGAAACGGAGACTGAGGTGGACGACGTCGATCGATACGTCGACATGTTGGTCCGGTGGGATCTCGCACGGCGTGACGGCGACGTCCTCGAACCGACCGACCAAGGGGAGAAAGTGGTTGCAATGACCGACGCGTTGATGACACCGCCGTCGGCAGCCAACTAACCGGCTGCGGGCACCCACCGCGCGTTCTCAAGCACTGCGTTCCTGGTTCCCGGCCGCAGAATTGTCCCCGTTTTCCCACCCGGCGTTCGGCCTCGCGCCACATCATCTCGAAAGCCCGACTGCGGACTCGACGTCCCCCCAGGAATCACCGTCCGAAATACCACTCGACTTCGAACCGACTTTGTGCTGGCCTGTCGTGGCCCCTGGTATGGACCATCGAATCCACGAGCACGCCGAGGTACTCGTCGACTGGAGCGCACGCGTCGAGGAGGGCGATGACGTCGTTATGGCGGTCGGGCCGGAGGCACACCCACTCGCGGTGGCCGTCGCGGAGAAATTGGGCGAGCGTGGGGCGAACCTCCTGACGACGTACGCGTCCGGGGAGGTGCAACGGGCCTACCTTCGGGGTCACGATAGGGACTTCGAGGAAGACCCCGACGCCGAACTCGCGCTGTACGAGAACGCGGACGTGGGCCTGTTCCTCGGTGGCGGGCGGAACACGAGTGCCATGGCGGACGTCCCGCCGGAACGACGGCAAGACTACTCGAAAGCGACCAAAGGCCTCACGGAAGCGCGGATGGATACCGACTGGGTGTCGACGGCCCACCCGACGCGGTCGCTCGCCCAGCAGGCGGGAATGGCTTTCGAGGAATACCGGGACTTCGCTTACGACGCCATCCTCCGGGACTGGGAATCGCTGGCCGACGAGATGGACCGGATGAAGGAAATCCTCGACGAGGGCAGCGAGGTCCGGATCGTCACGGACGGAACGGACCTCACGATGTCGATCGAGAACCGGACGGCGGTCAACAGTGCGGCCTCCGTGGTCTATGATTCGCACAACCTTCCCAGCGGCGAGGTGTTCACGGGGCCTGCTGACACCGAGGGAACAGTCACCTTCGACGTCCCGATGACCGTTCACGGCCAGCAAATCAAAGACGTCACCCTCACCTTCGAGGAGGGTGAGGTCATCGACTACGCTGCCGTTCAGGGCGAGGAGGCCATCAAGGAAACCGTCGAGACCGACGAAGGTGCCAAACGCCTTGGCGAACTCGGCATCGGAATGAACCGCGGCATCGACCGGATCACGGACAACATCCTCTTCGACGAGAAGATGGGCGGCACGATCCATCTCGCACTCGGACGGGCCTACGATGCCTGTCTCCCCGACGGCGAGTCGGGCAACGAAAGCGCAACTCACGTCGACCTCATCACGGACATGGACGAGGGGTCGCGGATGGAAGTGGACGGCGAAATCGTACAGAAGGACGGCTTGTTCCGGTGGGAAGACGGGTTCGGCGGATAACGAGATCCGACTAACGGGAGAATCTCGGATCGGAACGGCGGGCAAGGCGAGCCGCGAGGAGAGCTTGCCTGACGACTGTTAGGTTAATCCACGTCTTGTGCGAATGGCCGCCGGCAGCGACCAAAATAGCATACCGTCGGGAAAGCGAGGAATTCGATCGATCGAAAATTTCTTCGACGGGAGCAAGGTCCCGGTAAGTCAGGCGGTCCCCGCCGCCTTGTCGGCGGCGAGCAGTTCCTGGTACCGGTTTCTGATCGTGACCTCGCTCACGTTGGCGACCTCGGCAACGCGGGCCTGCGTGACCTTCTCGTTGGCAAGGACTGACCCGGCATAGATCGCGGCAGCAGCGACGCCGGCAGGGCTTTTCCCGCTGTGCACGGCCCGTGCTTTGCCCGTCTCGAGCAACTCCCTGGCGCGTCGTTCGGCGTTCTCCGGAAGGTCCAGGTCGGAGGCAAACCGAGGAAGGTAGCTCGCGGGGTCGGCGGGTTCCACCGCCAGGCCAAGTTCGCGGGCCAGGTAGCGGTACCCTCGGGCAAACTCCTGGCGATCGACGCGACTCACGGGTTCGAACTCGTCGAGCGTCCGGGGCGTGCCACCTTGTCGTGCGGCGGCATAGAGCGCAGCAGTGGCCATGGCCTCGATCGACCGCCCTGGCAAGAGGTCCTCTTCGACGGCCCGCCGGTAGATGACGCTCGCGGTCTCCCTGACGTTTTTGGGAAGGCCAAGGGCCGAGGCCATGCGATCGATCTCCCCGAAGGCCTGCTTGAGATTGCGCTCGCTGGCGTTACGGGTGCGAAACCGCTCGTCCCAGGTTCGCAGGCGGGACATTTTCTTCCGCGTTTTTGACGATAGGGGCTGGCCCTTGGCGTCAGTGTAGTCCTTACCGACCATCGAGGACAACCCCCGATCGTGGAGCGTTTCGGTGACAGGGGCGCCAACACGGCTCCGCTCCCGGGACTCCTGGGAGTTGAACGACCGCCACTCCGGCCCGCGATCGACTTGGTCTTCGGCGATAACGATTCCACAATCCTCACAGACCCGCTCGCCGCGGCGTTCGTCGTCGATCACGTCCCCATCGCAGTCCGGACAGCCAGTCCGCACGGATGGATCCGCCGTGCTCTCGTTTTCGGCGTCCGTACGCTCCGGAGCGGGTCGTTCCCTCGTCTGACTTGACCGATTGGAGTGACTCATAGTGTAGTTGCTTGCTGGGCCCTTCGGGCCAGTTTTTCCACACTTACTCAATAGGAATGTCGCTACTTAATCAATATACCAAATCGAGGCTATCCGTCGAATCGGCCCGATCCATCCCCCGCCAGAAAGACCACTCGACCTCCGATCTCATAGCTCGTTCCGCCATCGCGTCGCGGGAGACTAAGGAGGAAACGAGAGGCCCATGGACGTGCTCTTGGATGAAGAAATTCCTATACACGAAAGCCGGTTTCAGGTCCAGGCCAGTGTGACGAGTGAAGTACCCCGCGCACGGTGGCGCGGGGCTTCGCCGTTTGGCCTCTCCCCAAGACGGGAAGCGTAACGGCGGCAGGCGAATTTAATTCCCTCCGCACTCCCCCGAAGGGTCGTGTGGGAGCAATAACACCCGAACACGCCGTCTCTCCTACCGCACTAGAGGTCGTCTAGTGCTGCCGTAGGTGGCCTGTCCGTGGAGGTCGGCGGCTTCACCACCGCCCGACACAGCCCGGCGCAACCTCTCGGTGTTTTGCGAGGCGGATAACGTAGCTCCCGTACACTGATTATTGCCCTATAGTACCTTCAACGTATGGATTGTGCAGCGGGGCGTACGCGCTTCACCCCCGCCCACCATGGGGCGGGGAACTCGCGCTGCTTTCCGTTTAGAGCCCCAAATGAGGGGTGAATATCAGTCAACTAGAAAATATGGCGGACGGCGTGGTTCCACATGGAGCGCTTAAAACGCGGTGGACACGAGTGCCGGCGCCGTCCGGAAGGGTGGGAAAACCGGGGGCAGGCACGGCGAATTGACGCAAAATTCGCCAGGCAGCGGACAGATTCTTGGGCCTTCAGGCACTATCTTGAAACAATGGAAACCTGGACACTGCTTGCCGCCTATGCGGGGGTAATCCTCACACTCCAGGTGCTGGTCTATCTTTATTACCGCCGCCGCAGCAGCCAGGGAAACACGGGTCGAATGACCACCCCGGTCGCCAACCACGAGGAGACGCCTGGACGTCACCGCCCCAGTCGGGGCGGAAGCGAAAGCGAGGAGGAGCACGAAACGATACCTGACCAGAACCCGGACACGCTGACCTGTCCGCACTGCGGGGCCGTGAACCGGGCCGATCCGACGTATACCTATTGTCGGGACTGCGTGAACGAACTGGGGGCGTGACCGATTTTGCCGCCCGACAGTCCGGAAGGAAACACCCTCGAGCGCCCCGTGACTGGCGTTGCGATCAACGTCGGCGCGAACACCTCCCTTCCGGGGGTTCGCGGGCCGATCTACCCTGATGGACGGTTTCAGTACGTCCCGATTCCCGAACGTGAACCGATCGACGAACCGGCCCCGACCTACGCCGACCTGGACCTCCCGGTCGAAGTGCCCAGCGAGTATTGCGCCCGAACAGTCCACCTCGATCCCGAATTCGAAGGGTATCCGCACTGTCAGGCCTATACCTACGGCGACGAACACGCAGTGAAGGCCGGACCGCTCTCAGCACTGTCGGCGGGCGATTACGCCTTCTTCTACGCCACTCTGTCGACCCACGGAGATGACCCAGCAGACTGGATCGCACCGGGGTGGGGCGCCTACCTGATCGGACACTTCCGACTCGGGATTGACCCCGTGACGCCGGCGGAATACGACGCTCTGAACCACGCCGACCGCGAGAAGTTCGCGAACAACGCCCACGTCAAACGGGAGACGTTCGATGCCCGCGTCCTCCTGTGGGGCGACCCGGGCGACTCGGTGCTGTACGATCGCGCCGTTCCGCTGTCGAACCCCTCCAGCGGCGGCGACCCGAATCGGCTCGTTACAGATGTGTCCGCCGATTCCGGAAAGGGGCCGTGGTGGCGCCGTCCGCTCCGATTCGACGCCGAGGGCGTCGAAGCGCTTCTCGAGTGTCACCGGACCGGCGAATACGGGGCGTGGCTCGAACGATAGGGGGCGTGAGTCGGGGTTGGTGACCGGCTACTCGCCCGGTGTTGACGCTCGTCAGTCCGATACCGCGTGTTCGACGTATTCGTGTGTGAACGCGGGGATGGCCTCCGTCACACCTTCCAGGGCAACAACGTCATCGTGCGCGCCACGAATAGGTTGAGTCCGCGGTCGACGTCGCCAGGATGACCCCCACGGCGAGAGGGCCAGGATATTCGAGCCGAGTTCGCTGATGGTCAAGACGATCGACCGAACGGTCAAAGTCAACGGCGCCGCCGACTTGTTGTCCATCGAGTCCGACCCGATCGACCCAGTCCGAGCGGCGAACGCCGATCCGTCCAGCCGAGGGACACCGAGTATCAACCAACAGACGCGGTGCCGTTCTGCCCGTGCTTTGACTCGACGCCGGAGGGCAGAATGAGACATTCTGGCGGCACTCGACGCCCGTCCCCGCGTCATCATCCCCGAATCCCACCCGCACGCTGGCTGTCCGTGGGATCCAACTGGAGAACCCTCAACAGATCGACGGTGGCTCTTCATCAAGCGTCGCATAGAGACCTTTCATGATAATTTCATTGCCGAAGTACTCGACGGTCGCTTTTCCCACCCCTGTCGCCATATCGCAAAGGAGCTCGGAGACGGCGTCGGCAATCTCCGCTTCGAAACCATCCGCCCGGCCGCTCGCGATCGCTATCGACGCGATGCCATAGAGTTTGACCAGGAATTTCGTGTACGCGGTGATGCACCCGGTCCCGGGCGCCGCCGGACCCCCGAACACAGCATACATGGCCGCCTGGAGGTAGATGTCCATCACCATGTGAATTATCTCAATGCGTTCGAGCAGCTCCTGCACACGTTCTTCAGTCGAGCCACCGCCGCTCGCGTCCGGGAGTATGCCACGCACGGCACCGGTCTTGGGGTCGATCTCCCAATGAACCAGTCCACTGCCCTCCCCGTCGACCAATAGAATAGTGTCGGGATGGTCGTCATCGCGAAGACCAATCGCGCGCTCCGAAAGGTGTTTGAGCGCCTCGCGGCGAGGGGAGTCCTCGTCGATGTCTTCCTTCCTGACGAGACTCGCATCGTCGAGGACCCTCCCTGCGGAGCGGTCGTATAACTGCCCTTCGACCACGGCCGTCCGAGCGGTGCGGCGGGTCGTCAGTTTGAACCGTCGATGCCTGCCGGCTGCTGCAGTCGTCACCCGCGAGAGCGGCAGAACGTCCATAGACGTGTAGGCCGCGTTGGTGGTAAAGGAGGGACGCTGGTGGTGCATCGCCACGCGCAACCCGTCGGGATAGGTCACCGAGTCAGTCGTGGCGGCATCCGGGTACGGGGACTGGGCTGCCAAGAGGGTGGGCGGGAGTGCCGCGAGTCCGCCCTCCTTGCGACGTTGGTTCGCCTGTTTGGGGCCCTCATCCCTGAGCGCTTCGTGAATGGGTTGGTAGGTCATTCGTGCGTCGAGCAGATCGTCCACCCAAACGGCAAAGGGGACACCCCACCCTTCGAAGGAGACAATGGTCTCGCCCAACAACGCGCCCTCGACGTCAAGGACGTCCTCGGGCAGTTCGGTGTCCGCAGACTCTGGCGGTTCCTCCGTGGTGGCAGTCGCGTCATCGCCATCATTCTGCGCGATGTCCGAGACGGCTGGGAGGCCGTCGTCACCGGCAATCGTCCGCCTGACGCTCCGCGTTTCCCCTTCAGCGTCAGTGTGTTCGATGGTGAGTCGTAACTGATCGAACCCGTAGGGGTCAGGCTCGTCGACCTCGTAGGTCGTCGACGCTGAGACCGAGTCACTGGCAGTGGTTTCGACCGAAACCGTATGCTCGCCCCCCGATCTGTCGGTGGCCTCGTATGTGACGATGTACCCCGGCAAATCCTCCCTGATCTCGCTGATGAAGGTCCCGATTGCTTCCCGGGCGCTCGTCCGGTCCGCCGCTGGAATGGCGCGGCCTCCAGACAGGTCGGCCATCTCCGTGAGGGGTCCCTCTCCAACCGCATCGCTCGCCTCGACGTGGAGTCCGATCACCGGCGGCCCGTTCTCGATCTGGCGGGCGATAGAAGGGGTCTTTTCGTCATGGGCAGCGTTGTCGGTGACGTACACGAGGAGGTTCGTCTCGCCCGTGGGTGCTTTCGTGGCGAATTCCCAGAGATGCGAGTAGGATCCAGCAAAACCGTGCCCAGTCTTACTCCACGGCTTCGTTGACTGCGTATTGACGACGGCCCCGTCGTCGATGTCTTTGATATCGGCACGTAATTCGTCGACGAAGGCCTCCAGTTGCTCGCCGCTATACTGCTCAGGCATGCTATCCGAGATGTCGTACAGCACCATCACCCGCGGTGTCGGCTGATTCGAGACCAGGGTCGGCAGTACCGATTCGCCATTGTCCTCGACGCTGAACGCACCGGGGCCGAGACCGCCGACTGGTTGCCCGTCTTCGTCCCGGGGGTGTAACTCCAATCGCACTCGAGGAAACTGCTCCGCCGCGGCCGCGACGGACAGCGAATCCACCGATCGTGGATCAACCTGGTCCGCACCCGTCACGGTTGGCGCGCCGTTTCGTGTCATCGTCTCCCCGTCGAACGCGATTCTGTCCCCGGTCCGTGTGACGCCGTCCCCGACGAACGAGTTTTCGGCGGCCGCTTTCTCGGTGAGATTTCGGCCCTGGAGCGTCAGCGTTGGATGGAACTGATCGATATCGATCAGGCGGGTCGTCGGGACGTCGATCGGATCCGGGCTCGGCATGGTCTGGACCCGAACCTGTCGCCCGGCCACGGTTTCGACCGGCCACTCACCCTGCACGAACTCCACGACGTCACCGGACCGTGCTTGGCGACCTGAAAGCGTCATGGAGACGGTCCCCGGGTCGATGCGGTCGGGCGCGTCTTCCAACGCCGATGGGTCGTCCACCGGGTCGTCGAAGGAAGCCCCCGGCGAGAAGAGGTCAGCGTAGATCGTCTCATCGCCGTCAGTGGCTTCCACGACGACTGGTTTCCCCCCGCCATCGTGGTCGAAGGGTCGTTGATGAGGGGTATTGTCCGAAAGTGGTTCCAGTGCCGCCAGAATCGAATCGCCCAGTGCAGCACTCGTTTCACCGTTGGCGTCCACTCGAACCTGGTCCGTGTCCACTGGCTCGGTGCCGAGACGGTCGAGCCACTCCTGCATCGTCTCGACATCCACGTCAGGATCGAATGCGAGATCGGGAGGATCGTACAGGAGATTGATTATATCCACTTCCGAGAGTGGCTCGCTGGCCACTCGAAGCCGCGTGTCATACCCCATATCCTCGTAGAGCGAGGCCAGCAGTTCCGCCTGTTCACGCATTGTTCCAGCCCCGGACCGAAGCGTCGTCCTGGGGCCCCACCGGACGACACGACCGTGCTCGTCCATTTCGTGCATTCCTCCGGGTAACGTCACGATGTCCTCCTTCACCAGATCATACGCTCCCTCGGGGTCCTCCTCGGCTACCCGGTGTTCGGCCCGGGCAAGGAGGTGCGTCGGACTGGTCTGAAGCACGTCACGGACCTCTCGCCACACGTCGAACGGAAGGCTGGCTTGTTCGGTCTGCTCCGAATCTTGATTGGGTTGTGTGGTGTGTGCCGTATCGGTTTGGGTGGGTTGTGCGGCCTGCTCCGTTCCGCCTCCTTCGAGCCCCTGCCAGAGACCGTAGCCGCCGGCTCCGAGGATGGCAGCCAGCGTCCCAGCCTTAAGCAGATCCCGACGGGGGAATTCATCGTCGTCGGTCAATGAAACCGCCTCCGTTGTCGATCAATTGTTGTTGGATCGAATTGTCCTGGCGGCCGCCTCATAGCCAGTTGTCGTTCCGTGCTCACCCGACGACCAATCGGTCGGTTGATTGATTGACCCTCGAGCGAGGGGTCGTCGGTCAACCGGTGCACTGTGGCCGCGTCCTGGTCATAATCGAGCGACTCCAGTTGTGTAGGCATCATTAATTTTATTTTTATTGTGATTCCGTTTTTCAGTTCCCTTGCTGATTCAGTCCGAATGTCAGAATCAGTCCCGTCACACCGCCACCCGAGTGTGTAGCAAGCGTTCGTTGCGGCAGATTGTTCGAGGTTTGTGTGGGTAGTTTGACTCGTCGCGTGTCCGTTCGGTCTTCCCGCCCCAGCTGTAGCACCCAACCCCATGGCCGATACTTTTATAATTATTAGCCATTATATTTAGATTCTTTGACTATTATTCCACTTTGAAAAAGGTAACCCCCGTGTTCGTTTACGAGTGTCAAATTATGGAAATGGAACGCAGAATCGGCATTCTGGCTGGGATAGGGAAAGAAACAGGACCTTTTTGAGACTGTGAAGGGAGGAGACCGTCCAGGCGGCGGGTTGAGCGAATACGCCCCCAGAGATATTCCTGTTCTATCAAGGGCTCATTCGACCCCGATGGACAGGGGATGGATGGCTATCTTGCAGGGGCGCCCTCAGGCTCATTTCCTCCCGCCAGATTCCAGATGGACTGGGTTGTGCTCTTCCATCAACCCTCGCCTCACTTCGCCCGGGTCGGAACCGGCACCCGTCATTCAAACAAATTTATTTGATACATCCGTTCATTATTTAGGGAAATGCGCTGGCCGGGAAGTCAACTGGCCCAAACAATTGTGAGAGGCTTGTCAGTGAACTCGGCCTCTACCGAACTAGTCGGAGGGAATGAATTGCCCGTTCGGCCTCACCGTTCCTGACTTCAGGGCGAGTTGACCGTCGCCCGTCCGCCGTGAGGACTGTAGCCCACGGCGGACAAACCGCCAACCGACGTTCTTTGCTCCGACGTAGTCTGCATTCGCCGTTGCACCGCACT
Organism: Natrialbaceae archaeon; assembly: GCA_046710005.1. Lineage (GTDB taxonomy): Archaea > Halobacteriota > Halobacteria > Halobacteriales > Natrialbaceae > DATFIX01. The sequence continues at coordinate 1,114 of JBKEGM010000064.1, read as the reverse complement.
TTTCACACTCGAATTGAGCCTGTGAGATGCGGTTTTCTTTGTCCGTGTGCCCGCACTCTGGACACCGCCGACTCGTGTTCTCTGGAGAAACGAATGTGATTTGAATCCCTTCCGGCTCAGCTTTGTATTCGATCAAGTCTACGAGTTTCCGATGTGCCCATTCGTGGAACGATTTTACTGGTGGCGCACGTTCTCGAATATGCCTCAGATTCTCGAAAACAATGAACTCACAACCGTATTCCAGTGTCTCGTCGATGATGTCGTTTGAGATTTGATGAAGTTTATCCCGGTTATACCGAGACTCGCGTCCACTCATTTGCTGGAGAGTGCGATGAGCCGACTGAGTCCCAGTCTGCTGTAAATCACCACGTATCCGTTCGAACTCTCGGTGTCGATGACGAAGTTCTCTTCCTGACGCGAAGTAAGCTGTACTCGTCGTGGCGATATTGACGATCCCGAGGTCAACGCCGAGAACTGTCCTGTCCTCGTCGTCGGACTTGTTGTCGATTTCCGGGTTGGGTTTTGGTTTGCGAAACCCTATATGAAGATAGTAGTCGCCGTCGCGTTTGGAAAGGGTAGATTCGGTAAGCTCCCAGTTCTCATCAGCGATGTACTGATGCTGGTATCCATCTTCGTCATTCGGCAACGCGAGAGGACATCGAATCCGGTCCTCGACTGTGGCCAGTGAGACGGTGCCGTCGTCGAACAACGTCATCGATCGCCGATCGTATTTCACCGTATCACTGGTAAACTCAGGACGAGATGTATTGTAGTCCTCGTCCAACTCTTCGATCTCGTCTATGCCGGAAAGGGCGGCTGCAGCTTGATGGGCGGCGAGAATAACGTGTTGACTCCCGAGACCCGTCCGCTCCCGTACGTGGTCATAAGCAAGCTCTTGGAGGCTGGTTTTCTGTGTCTCCCCATACCTCCAACCAATTACGCTACTGATGTTACAGGCAGTTTGCCATTCACTGAGGGTTTCGTCCAGCAGTTGCCGTTGCTCGGCAGTCAGAATGGTTCGTGTGATCGCTGTACGTCTCAGATAACCGCCGTCCGACACACATCCTAATTTGAAAAGGGGTATAAATTTTTAATAAATTATATTAATTATTCT
>JBKEGM010000063.1:0-10756 GCA_046710005.1 Natrialbaceae archaeon | reverse complement strand
GTGGCCGACTCGTCGATGATGTCGTCGACGACCAGCGACGCCGAATGGACGAGTTCGATGCCGACCCCGAAGTTGACCGCCGGATTCTGTTCGATGTCGCCGCCCGCTGCCTCGCAGGCCAGGAGCGTAACCACTGGCCGGACGCGCTTGCCACCGGAGAGCGTGACGTGACGGAGTTCGTCCGCCAGTTCGTCGGGGTCGACCCCGTCGACGACCCGTTCGAGGCGGTCTTCGACGAGGCCTTTCCGATGGCCGAGGAAATCCATCGGCGGGTCGTAAGTACGGGGGTCGGAAGTAGGTGACGAATAGGGGTCGGACGGAGTTATTACAACTCACTGTTCAGGCAACGCTGTGAAGCGCAGTACACTCCCTGAGTGGTTCGAAGAGTCGACATGAAACGCCTGAACGTCGTGAATATATGGGGAACGATGACCGGGGACCCGACCCCGGCTGTAGTCGGAACTAGCAGGAACAGTAGTACTCGTGACCGCCGAGTTCGTTCCGGACGATCCGGACCGCCGGCTCCGGGTCGCTGGGGCGATAAACGGCGGCGGTGACGTTCGGCTGCTCTTCGAAGTCACCCGACAGGAACGCCCGCCACTCGGCTGGGGCGAGCACATCTCGGAAATCGTCGGTGGTTGCCAGCAAGTCGACGTAGTCGGAAAGCGACACCCAGGTGGCGTCGTGAAGATCGCCAGGTTCGTAGTCGGCACCGGTGACCGAGGCATAGGCGGCCATTGGGAGGTTCGCCCCGGCGGCGACGGGGAGTCCGATCCATTTCCACGGCCTGGTATTGACGTCCAACAGGACGTAGCTCTCGCGGTCGGCGTCGTAAACGAACTCGGCTTCGTTGATGCCATAGTAGCCGGTCTCGGCAAGGACCGAAAGCGCCATGTCCTCGATACCGGGGAGATGGGTGCGCTCGACCACACAGGACGTCCCGTATCCACGCGGGTTTCGGACTTTCGCGTTCCCGACGATCCCGAGGGCTTCTTCGACCCCGGATGGCGGGACGTACGATGCCAGCGAGGCGTCCTCGCCACGGGCGATCGGGACCTTCTCCTGGGCGAGTATCTCGATTCCTGCTTCCGCGGCCATTCTCAGTACCCCCTGGAACTCGGTTTCCGTTCGAACCTCGATCACGTTCGTCCCCACGGCCTCCTCGAATTCGCGTTTGAGTGCGGGTTTGACGACCAGGGGCAGGCCCAGGTCCTCGATGGCGGTTTCGACGTCGACCCCGGGGTCGCTCAACCAGCGCGTTGCCGGGTAGGGGACCGCCAGTTCTTCCGCGATCCGGTACAGCGAGGTTTTGTCGAGGACTGCGTCGACAACGTCCCGGCCCGCGAAGGGGAGTCGGACGCCCTCGGGTTCCGTGCCGGCGAACCCGTGGACCCACTCGTCCATACACCCGAACCCGACGAGGTCGGTTCCGGCGGCGTCAGCGATCGCCTCGACGTCCTCGCGGAAGGCGTCTCGATCGTCGAGCGGGTAAGTGACCGCACCGGCGAAATCGACAGCGTCAGAGGGCGGCGCGGCGCCGTCCCCGGTTCGGTCGACGGTGATGACGGGAACGTCGTGCGCGGAAAGGGCGCGAGCCACGCCGAGGCCCGTGATGTGGGCGTTGGCGACGATGGCGGGTGGGCGGTCGAACTCCGTGGCCGCCACCCGGTCCAGGAGGTCGTGGTGCGTCACGAAGTCGACCATACGGCGGGGTTCAGCGGCGGGGTGCTAAAATGGGTTGATATCGGAGAATGCAGTGCAACCGAGCGACTACAGCGATTGCGCCGTCTCGAACCCCGACGCGATGGCGTGCTCCGCCTTGCCGGGGTCGACTGCGTCGCCGACGGGATGGAGAGGGACGTTCAGGTCGTCGGCCACGTCGGCGAAGGGATCGTCGCTCTCGACGCCGGTCGCAAGAAGATAGTGGTCGATCCCCTCCCACGCGAGGTCCTCGCCGTCCTTGCTCGCCATCACGCGACCACCGTCGATCGATTCGACGTCAGTTTCTCGATGGAGTTCGACGTTCTCTCTGGCCTCCAGTCGCGAGAGGATCGGGCCCTTCTCCAGGGAAAGCATATCACCGCCCAGTTCAGGGAGCAGTTCGACGACCATCACTTCGTTATCCGCCTCTGCGAGTGCGTCGGCCGCCTCGAGGCCGACGTAGCCGCCGCCGATCACGATCACGCGGTCGTCCGAGGGTCGGTTCTCGGGGGCGAGGAGTTCAGCGCCGCTGTATTCGACGGTCCCGAGGCCGTCGATGGGCGGCACGAACGGCCGGGAGCCGGTCGCCACGACCGCGCCGTCGTACCCCTCGAGATCGTCCGCTGTCGCCTCTTCTTTGCGGATTTCGACGTTCTCGGCGTCGCGGAGCACCGAAACGAAGTAGTCGATACCCTTCTGGAGCGGCTCCTTGTCCGGCGGCAGCGGGGCGTACCGGAAGGCACCCCCGAGTTCGTTGCGTTCGTAGAGGGTCACGTCATGGTCCCGTTCGGCGAGTACCTGGGCCGCCGACAAACCGGCCGGCCCGCCACCGACGACGGCGTAGTGACCGGGGTCGGCGGCGGGGTCGACCCGAAGTTCGTCCCCCTTGCCGACGTCCGGATTAATGACACACCCGAGGCCGTCACCGGACTTGACGCCGCCAAGACAGCCGTCGCTGCAGGCCATACACGGCCGGATCGGTCCGTCGATCGTGCCCAGATATTTGCCGACGAAGTCCGGATCGGCGACCAGTGGCCGGCCGACGGCGATCAGGTCTGCCATCGAATCATCCTGGATCCGGCGCACGTCCTCGTGGTCGTTGATCCGGCCGACGGCCATCACGGGGACGTCGACCTCGGCCCGCAATTCGGCGGCGTATTCCCAGGGTTCGCCTTTCTCGACAAACATGTGCTGGAAGAACTGGGGCGGCCGGCTACACAGCGTGCCGACGGTCACGTGGAGCGCGTCGGCTCCGCGCTCTTCGAGCCGGCCCGCCACCGTCTTCGCGTCCTCGAAGTCGATACCGCCCTCGACCTTGTCGTCTGCCGTCAGTCGGACCACGACGGGGATATCCGTCGCTTCTTGGACGGACTCCAGCACCTCGATCCCGAACCGCGCCCGATTTTTGAGGCTTCCGCCGTAATCGTCGGCCCGTTGATTGACCGCAGTCGAAAGGAACTGTGAAACGAGGTAACCGTGGCCAAACTGGAGTTCGATCACGTCGAATCCGGCCTCGGTCGCGCGTCGCGCCCCGTCCGCGAACAGGTCGATCGCCGCCTCGATCGCGTCCCGATCCATGCGCTCGGGCGTGACGCCGGTGCGGTCGCAGGGCGTCTCCGAGGCCGTCAGGTGGTCGTTGCCGTCGATGTTCGGGTTGGCCATCCGCCCTGGGTGGTTGAGGTGGGCGATGGCCTCGGCGCCGCCGTCGTGAATCGTCTCGGTTAGTCGCGAGAGTCCGTCGATCTTGTCGGCCCCATCGATACGCAACTGATTCGGCAGTTCCCGCAGGCTCGAATCGAGCGCGAGCGGTTCCGGCGTGATCGCACCGACGTGGTTGGCTCGCCGTCGGTAGAACTGAAGGTGACGGTCCGTGACGCGACCGTCGGCGTCGCCGTACCCGGTCTTGACCGGCGCCATGACGAATTCGTTCCGGAGTTCCTGGTTGCCTACGAACATGCTGGTATCGTACTCGATTGTGAAACTACGAGCGTTCCGGATATCAATATTGCTCTTTGATTTCAATACCGTACACGACCGGTGGGCCCTCACCAGTGTCTATCCGACCCGTGCGACGCATGGCGCTGACGATGGTCCTGCCTGGGGGCGACGCTCCGACCCGGTCTAGAACGGCGAATCCGCCGTCGAGTCGGGCGTCGAGTCACCTTCCTCCTCTGGATCCAGTCCGGACCAGTTCTCTTCCTCCATCCTGAAGAACCGCTCGCGCGTCTCCTCGTCCATCACGACGAACTGGACCCGGAGTTCGGCCCCTGCGTCATTGACGGGTTCGGCCAGTCGCCGGGCGAGCAACTGCTTGATCGCGTCCGGGATCCCCGCCATGGGGATCGCGACCTCGATAGTGGCCTCGTCGCCCTCCACCTCGACGTCGTCGATCATGCCCAGGTCGACCAGCGTCGCGTCGACCTCGGGGTGGGTGACGTCTGCAATAGCGTCCTCGACGGTTTCGACGGTTACCTCATCGTCCATTTGATTAATAATGCAATGTTCGACGTTAATAACTTTCCCGGAACCAGTTGTTCGTGAAGGGTACAAGAATACTGAAAGCCGTTCCGCCCGTAGAACCGTCGATGACACAACGAACCTTCCAGCCAGAACAGGAGTGGATCGCTGACGTCCTTCCCGACGGTATCCCGGTCGGACGGTCGACCCTCGTTTCGGGACCGGGCGGTTCGGGCAAGCCGCTGATCGGGTTTTCAGTCGTCGACTCGTGGCTCGATGCCGGCGGCTCGGTCGTCCTGCTGCTGACCAACTCGGGCAAGGAGTTCGTCGTGGAGACGATGGCCGAACTGTACGACACGGACCTCGCGGCCCACGAGGAGCGGATCGCCTGGATCGACTTCGATCCCGAGATGGAGCCCCACGTCAAGGCCATCGAGACGGTCGCCCCCCGGGAGTACCGCGGGAACCTCCTCGATCCCTCGGTCTGGCGCGACACCCTGGAACGCGCAACGGCGGCCGTCCCGGGCGAGTCACCCGGGACGCTCGTGTTTGCGTCGGCGCTGAACCTCTTTCTGTTCTCGCCGACCTACGGCGACACGATGCTCGACGAGTTCGTCGATACCGCGAGCGCGGACGACGATCTCACCTCCCTGTTTACCGTCAGTACGTCGGCCTTCGAGGACGACATCGCCGAGGTCGAGGACGCCGCGGACACGGTCCTGATGACGACCATGGAGGCGGGAACGCTCGGCCTCTATGGCGTCCGGTCGGACTCGGTCACGGTCTCGACCGACGAGATCGACGTGCCATTCACCGAGGAGCAACTGGGGCAAATCAAGTCCGTCGCCGAGGAGACCCGGGACTCGATCATCCCGACGATCAAGGGAATCTGAGGAGTTCGGGAGAGTTGCTCCGAACCGCCATCTATGCAGGGAGCGCCCGGACAACGAGCGTCGGGGGGACGAGCGCCATCAGGCCCGGCTTGTGGCTCCACTGTTCGCGGTAGCGTTCCGGGTCGTCGTCGCCGGGTTCGAGCAGGCGGTCGACGACGAACCCGGCCTCGGCCAGCGCCCGGTGGATCTCGGCGACGGTTCGGTGGAAGACGACCATGTCGGCCTCGATGTCGCCGATCGACTTTCGTTCGGGCCGCGGATCGAAGTAGCTCCGTTCGATCTCTCGGCTCTCCGGGTCGTAGATCTCGTAGAACGGGTGCGGGATCGCGAAGACGAATGCGCCGTCCGGGCGGAGGACGCGGGCGGCCTCGGCGAAGGCCTCCTGGAGGTCCTCGACCATCTGGAATACCCACGACGAGAACGCGAGGTCGAAGGCGGCGTCGGCGAGGGGAAGGTCGCCTACGTCCCCGGCCAGGAACAACGCCTCAACGCCGTGGGCGTCACGGAGTCGACGTCACACTCGACGAACAAACGCCCGACGTCGATGCTGCGACGCTCCGTGATCGCGACTCGACCGAGCAAGTACGGATTCCTCTCGACGACATGCCCGGCGTCGTCTCCCGACTCCGGGCCGGAGAGACGTCCTTCGAAGCGGTACGGGAAGGGTGAACTCAGTTGGGGATTCGTCACGCTACTATCGGCCGATCACTCGTCGGTTGCCCGCTCGATCAGATCGATCGCCCGTGCTACAATCTCGTCGGCACGATCGGGATCGCTCGACTCGGCGGTGGCTCTAACGAGCGGTTGGGTACCGCTGGCGCGCACGAGGAACCAGCCGTCGTCGAGATCGACCCGGACGCCATCCAGGGTCACGAGTTGGTCCTCGTCGTACGCTTCGCGGACGAGTTCCTCGACGCGGTCGACGATTGCGCCTTTGTCCGTGGCGCGGATCGACTCCCGGCGGATCGGATACCCGCCGATCCCATCGACAACTGCGTCGAACGAGCCTTCCCCAGCAACGATCTCGACAAGGCGGACCGCGGCAAGTGGCCCATCGGGACACCGTGCGCCATCCGGCCAGATCCACGCACCGCTAGGTTCACCCCCGAAGACTACATCAGCCTCCGCCGTGCGCTCGGCGACGTAGGTGTCGCCAACCTTGGTCCGAACGACCGAGGCACCGACGGCTTCCAGGGCGTCGTCAACCGCTCGACTGGTGTTCACGGGTGCGGCGATTCGATCGCCCGCCCCAGCCACTTCGCGAGCGAACAGTGCAAGGAGCACGTCACCCGGGACGAACTCGCCCGATTCGGTCACGGCCATCATGCGATCGGCGTCGCCGTCGTGGGCGATCCCGAGGTCGGCCTCGCTCGCCCCGACGTACTGGCGGAGGCTCGAGCAGTTGTCGGCTGTCGGTTCGGAAGGTCGTCCCGGAAATTCGCCGTCGAGCTGGGCATTGAGCGTTTCGACCGTGCACCCCAGGTCAGTGAGGGCGTCCGCCGTGATTCGACCCATTCCGTTTCCCACATCGACCACCACCGAACGGTCGCCCACCGCCTCGACAGCGTCGACCGACTCGACGAGGAGCCGGCGGTGTCGTTCGACCGGATCGCGTTCCGGCTCGCGTCGTCGGCCACCAGTGGGGCCCGCAAGGTCGAACGTTTCGTCGCGGATTCGGGCTTCTATTTCCCGGCGCTGTTCGGCGTCGAACGCGGAGCCGTCGGCCGACCAGAGCTTGAACCCGTTGTCTTCGGGTGGATTGTGCGACGCCGTGACCATTATGCCGGCGCTGGCGTCCTGCCAGGTCACGGTCCGGGCCAGGGTCGGCGTCGTGACGCGTCCGATGTCGACCACGTCGGTCCGGCACTCGCGGACCCCGGCGACGACCGCTTCGATCAACCATTCACCACTCTCTCGGGCGTCGCGCCCGACCACCACAGGCCCCGGGCGGGTCGAACCGACCGCCCGGCCGATCGACAGGCCGAGTTCGGTCGTAATCGTCTCCCCGACTGGACCTCTCACGCCGCTCGTCCCGAACAGGGGCATGCTCCCGACTGCGTGACGGCGAGACTTAATTCCGGATGGTGCTTAGCTCCCCCTCCGGCGATAGTGTCTTGTCGGTCGCCCGTGCAATCACTGGTATGTCCGACGCCAACTTCGGCGAGGGTGCGGACGAAGCCTTCTCGGTCCTGGCTGACGATACGCGCCTCGCCATTCTGCAGGAACTGTGGTGGGCCGATGGGCCGCTCCCGTTTTCGGACCTCCGCGAGCGCGTGGGAGCGGGCGATAGCGGTCGATTCAATTACCACCTGAAGAAGCTTACCGACCTGTTCGTCGAACGGACTAACGACGGGTACGAACTCGAGGCGGCTGCGATCAGGGTCCTTGGGGCAGTCTTTGCCGGGACGTACTCCGAGACGGCGACGCTCGAGCCGATCCCGATGGGCATCGACTGCCACGAATGTGGCGGTCCCGTCGAGGCTCGGTACGACGATGGGCAAGTCTCCGTACAGTGCGCCGAATGTGAGGTCGGATATCTGGATTTCGTCGTCCCGCCGGGCATCCTCCACGGTCGCGAACGCGAGGAGCTCCCGGAGGTCTTCTCGAAATACGTTCGGAGCATCGCCCGCCACGCAGCCACCGGGTTCTGCCCGTTTTGTCTCGGCCCAATGGCCCCGGCCCTCGGTGACGAAACGGTCGAGGAACGGGGTGTGGTTGGCGGGGCGTACACCTGCCAGCGGTGCGATACGACGATCCGGGCGATGGTGGGGGCGTTCCTGCTGGATCATCCAGCTGTTGTTCGGTTCTACGACGATCACGGGATCGACGTGCGAACCACCCCGTTGTGGGAATTCGACTGGCTTTACGACGCGGATGCCTCCTGGTACGAGTCGAATGACTCCCGGACTGCGGCCATTGCTATCGAAATGGACGGCGATGCCTTGACGCTTCGCGTCGACGAAAACATGGAGGTTGTGGCGACAGCTCGGGAGCCACGTGACGCCTGAAGCGGGGGCGCAAGACTGATATCCGTTCGTGTGTGTTCCCTGGAAATCAGCGACCGAACCCAGGAATGGGGCAATCGCCGTCATGAACAGCCAGACGACTTCGTCGAACCCGCGGGGAGGCGAAGAATTGGATACCCCTCCCCGTTCGGTCTGTGGTCGAGGTCTGGTATCGATCGAGCCTCCGCTTACCAACGCGTGGCTGGTTCGTCAAAAGACGGGGGAGCGTGGGGTTGTTGGGGGAAAATCTGGGGACGAGGGTTGGGGGGAGCGTCGATAGGAACGCGGGGTATGATTTGAACGCGGCCACCTGCCCGAGTGGATCTTCGGCCGGGAGCCGATCGATCCGGAGTCCACCACACCGGGGCCCTGTATCCTATCGACAGCCGTGAGTTTGAACGCGTTGGTAATAAATCAGGCCGTGCAATTACTGCCGCTGAAAACGGTGGTCCCAGGGTCGAGTACCGGTCCGAGGACGTACTCCGAGCACGCCGTCGATGCCGACTCGTCAGGCAGGATTGACGGGGCGAGGCGCTCGACGTTGGGACCGACCCCGCCGCTATGGCGGTCACGGACGGCGGCGAGAAGAACGACGGGGACGGCGGCTATCTTGCCGACTTCAGGGAGGGCCTCCGCTACCTCCGGGGCACCTTTTTTGCGATCCTCATGGGCGGGTCGCTGGTCATCAACTTCTCGCTCGGGACGATGAACAGTACGATGCCCGCTTACGCCGACGGCGTCGGTGGACCGGAGGCATACAGGATCTTGTTGGCTGCCCTCTCGATCGGCGTGTTCGTAGGGGCGGCGGGCCCGTCTTGGTTCGAACGGTTCCCGTTCGGCCACCTCTCCATCGTCGGATTCCTGTTCAGCGGCCTCGCCTGGGTCACAGCCATTTGGATCGGCTGGCTCCCGGCGACAGCCGTCCCTCTCGCGCTCGCCGGGGGCCGGTTGGGACGACGAACGTCCTCCTCAACTCGCTGGTCCAGACGGTCACTCCCGATCGACTGCTGGGACGCGTTTCCGCCGTGCTTGGCAGCCTCTCCTCAGTCATGATCCCTGTTGGGGCGCTGGCCGGCGGGGCGGCGGCGTCGACATTCGGCCCGGTTCCAGTCATGTTCGTTGCTGGCGCCGGGTTCCTGTTCCTCGGCGCGTACATCTTCGCATTCCCGTCGTTACGTTGTCTTCCGACCATCACCTCGATGGACACGCTCTCGGCCGACTGGACCGGCGCAGACACCGGTGCTTCGAGTGCCTGATCGATCCGTTCCTCTCTCCTCTCGAATCCCCGACTGAACGCGTCTTCGCTCCTCCCGTCCCCGTGACCGAACCCTTATTCGTGATGGTTTCCTATTTTCGAATGTATTATGCAGCACGTGAAGATTCCGCAGGACCGGATCGGCGTTCTCATCGGCGACGGCGGTGAGACGATGCGCGATATCGAAGACCGGGCGGAAGTCCGACTCGACATCGATTCCGAGAACGGGTCCGTCGCCATCGAGAAGAACGGTGACCCGGTCCGCGGCCTGAAAGCCCCCGAGATCGTCCGCGCGATCGGTCGGGGGTTCCCACCCGAGGACGCCCTCGAACTCCTCGAAGACGATCTCATGATGCTCGACGTCATCGACGTTGGCGCGGCGTCCCGGAACAAACGAGACCTGAAACGCAAGAAGGGCCGACTTATCGGCGAAGACGGCCGGACACGCGAACTCATGGAGGAGTTGACTGGCGCGTCGGTCGTGATCTATGGGTCCACGCTGGCGGTCATCGGCTCGGCCGAACAGACCCAGATCGTCCGCGAGGCCGCCGAACGCCTCCTCGACGGCGCCCCGCATGGTTCGGTGTATTCGTACCTCGAGCGCAAGCACAACGAACTCAAACAAGAGGAAATCGAGTATCACCAGTTCCCTGGTAGCGGCGACGCCTGACGGGCGCGGCGGGGATTTGTTCGGATACCGTGGCTTTCGATTCGATCAGGCCTAATATCGCGGTTTTTTCGGGCCATTACAGGTTTTAACGGAGTTGCACTATTCGATCGTGGCCATGCTCGAACGGCGGCCCGTGTCCCGGACACGCATACTGGAAATCGGGAGCCCGATCAAGTAGCTTCCGGATGCTGTTTTCGGCCTGGTCGGCGTCGTAGCTGGTGAGCCAGCTGGATGTTCGCACTCGACCAGCGGCCTCGAAAGCGAGGTCCCCGAAAAAAGCAGCCTCCAGGCCTTCATGGACGTACACCACGTGGCCCGGCGTATGCCCTGGGGTGTGGACGGCCCGAAACCCCCCGACGTCGTCACCGTCCCGGAGTGGACGAATCGGGAGGTCGGGAAGGGTGAGGTGCCGGTAGTACAATCGGTGGAGCGCTTCAAGGCCGTTTCTGGCGGTCCACGGCGGAAGCCGGTTCCCGGCGACGATTGGCGCGTCTTCATGGTGGACGAAGACCGGAGCGTCGAGGGCCGGTGTCAGTCCCGCGAGGGAACCCACGTGGTCGGCGTCGTAATGGGTCAGTAAGACCCGGTCGACGTCTTCTGGCCCGAATCCCGCGGCGTCCAGACCTGCACGGATGGCCTCGTCGTGGCCGGGCCACCCGGCATCCACCAGGGTGCAGCCGCCATCGTCGACGAGGTACACGTTTGGTTTGTCACGGGTTTGGCAATCCACGTGCCAGAGGCCCTCCGAAAGTTTTGCCGCTATCAAGGGCACTTT
>JBKEGM010000062.1:0-10782 GCA_046710005.1 Natrialbaceae archaeon | reverse complement strand
CACTTGGAGAACTACCGGCGTATGTGATGGGTGGTGTCCTCCTCGTCGTCGGGATGAGTGCCTTCTACGCGTCAGCAACCGGTCACGACATCAGAACGGCAATTCTCGTCTCGTTAGGGCCGGTTGTCGGACTCTTCGTGTATTTAATCGGGTATCACCTCGTCTTGCCTCCGAGTACTGACTCTCCGACATGGCTCATATTCCTCGCTTTTACCGGGGGGCTCCTTGCGATTGGGACTGTCGCACACCTTTGTGGTCGTTTAGTTAAACGAGTATTCTAAACCTGTTTGGAGCGTCCTCCTTCCGTACGCCGGCAAGATTCATCGTCGTCAGCGACACAACATGGCCCCTCCGAAGTTGGTCTAAAGGGAGATCACGTATATCTCCCAATCAGCCAATCGTACTAGTCTGCGAGAATTCACGACCACGGAGCCAGTATTCTACCGACGCTAGAATCCCATAGGCAACGAGATAAAATGGTGCCCACACAAACACAAAGAGGAACCCGGGCGAATCCCCTTGTCCACTTCCAATTGGTGGGATATACACGAGTATATGCCAGAAAACGAGGATACCTACCAATAGTGCCCCCGGGCTACGGATTTTATATCGAAGCCAGAGAAAAACGGGAATCCCTATTGTTACCAACCCAAACGCCATAGATAGCACAAGTGCGTCCCAAAGCGTTCCTGAGATTGAAACATTCGAGGTTGGGAGGAGGCTATACGCGAACACACCGAGTGAATAGAGGACGGTGACTGCGATACTGATAGCGAGAGGACGCTTCCATGTTTCCGACACCGAGAACCACCGATGGAGGACCGACATACGGCACTATAGTGCTTGACCTAACATTACTCTTTACCAGTAGGCCAACGTTTGATTCTTTGACGGATAAGTCGGAGTGAGATTTAGAACCCTATGACAGTAGTTGGCAGTACGGATTCTTTATCCAGAACGCTGGCTGAAACGACCGTTACCACAGGTTCTTCTGGAGAGACAAACAGTTGCTAGCGTTTGGTGCGATCACCTCGAAAGCCTCCGAACGCTCGCCGGCCGCGACTCGCTGTGCGCCTCATGCCTTCGGTGCTTGCGTCGTCGGGGGACGACGAGCGCCCGGCCCCTTTCAGTCCCGCCCGGGGGTTGTTGTGGCTCTACCTCTTCGGAGCAGTCCTCCTCGATCAGCCTGCTGTCGTCAGAAATACGTCGCGCTGGACGACGAGCGTCGTCCAGTACACGTCGCCCTGGTACCGAACCAGATATGTGCCGCTCAGGTCGCCTTCGCCGTCCTCGTCGAGTCCATGAGCCTGTTCGTGCCCTCGGAACCGGTCGGCGAGCGCTACAAGTGCATCAGACGGCGGCTCGTCAGGGCCGACAATGTACTGTCCGTCTGCAATTGCCGTCTCAACGATCTCTCGCTGAGCCTCCGGAAGCCCTGAAAGTTCGAACGTAAACCGCTCGCGCATCTGTTGGCCGTAGTCGGCGGCCGTCGCTACTTGTTCAGCAGTGTATCGATAGGTGTTCAACGTCGTGTCGTAGGCGTCGTCGACGACCCATTCGGCTTCAGTCCCGTCGTCCCAGGTGATATACGAGTACTCCGACTCGGGGACGAGGACAGACTGCTCGCGCTCGGTGTCCGTATAGAGGAACGTCGTTCCGATACCGACCGGATCACCATCAGCGAGCCCATGTTCAGCAAATTCTTGTTGATCAACCTCGGGGAGATCGGCGAACTGAATGGCTTCTGCCTCGATTACTGAGTCTGTGACGATATCTACTTTCACGGAATATCTGGTGGCCGGCGTTTCCTCGACCACTTCGTATGATAGCTCGTAGACCCCCTCTTGGTAGGCAATATGTTGCTGTTTGGGGAGTGGCGGCCGGGTTGCCTTCGTTTTCGTGCCGCCATCAAGGATACGGTCGAACAGTTGGGCCGTTGCGTCGTTGCCTTCCGCTGGACGGACGGTATAGAGGACTTTCGTCGGGAGTTTCGCGTCTGCGATCGTCGTCAGTTCGAGCCGCGCTGTTGGGGCTTCTGCGGCGGCGTTGCTACCACTGAACCCACCGGGGCTGGTGCAGCCAGCGACTATTGCGGGGAGAGACGAGGCAGCGGCCGCGAGGAGGGCGCGTCGGCGCATAGTCATAACCTATCAGAGATGCTCGAAAAGCTTTGTGTCGCACAGAAGAGGGCAGCCAAAGCTCCGGAAGTGGTGGAGTAAGTCAGATGAGTAACCAACAGAACCGAGGTTAAACCCGGGGTGTTGGTTAAGGATGGATACTGGAGGCGAGTGCGCTCGAGAACACCGCGTATCAGCTCTCCGGTTACGTCGATGTCGAAGCGCTCAAGCAGTTGACTACCTCATCAGATGGGAACATCACGGTCAAGTTCATCATCCAGAGGATTCGGCTCGATGTGTCACCGAAAGGTGTGGACGTCCTCATGGGGAATAACCCGACGTTGTCGGTGGGTGGCAATTTTCGTCTCGCAGGCATAGACCCTTCTCGAAATCCCTCGGTCGCTCGGCATCCCGCGACCCACGCTGCGCGCCTCGTTTCACTCGGTGCTAGCGGGGTCGGGGGACGACCGAGGCGGCCTCGCCCTTTCTGAGTCCGCCAGGACGTCAGCTGTGTCACTGAGCGTCGAGCCCGGTTGAGCGGTGTTTCTTAACGGCACGCCCCGCTCGCCGCTACCGCCCTCCGCGTCGCTCGCGACCGACCATTCCGGGCATGCGGGCGCTCTCCGCACCGCCCGCGCCCGTTCCGGGCTAAAGTGCATGTGCCCTCGGCGCCAGCATTAAGCGCGTTTTCGGTTGCGCCCCTCGCGGGCTTTCGCGTTCCAGCGCTTTGGGCCGTTCCGCGCGGCGAGTCACACAACGACTCGCCGTGCTCACGACCGTCGCCCTGGACACGGACCCGCAGTTCGGGCCGGACGCGAGAAACGGCTTAAAGCTGGCCGCTCGCTCCGGGCGGGTCGGCGCGCGGTTCTGGTTGGGTGACCTTCCTTTGGCGCTCTCGCTCGCGCCCCAGGGGGCGCTCACGAAGGCGCGAGCGAGAGCGCGTAGATGGTTCTGTCGGGCGTTGTCGTCGAAGAACCGCGATGTAGCAGCATCGCGGTGTCGGGCGCGTGAGCGCCTTCGGAATCAGGTCGATTCCAATGTCAAGTAAGAACGTCTCCAGTGAAGTAGTTTCGGTCGATGAACAGGCTTTCGAGAAACACGAGGAAACGCAGGTCGACGAGGACGGATTCGAGGTCGTCGATGAAACCCCGGAGTTCCGGGCGACGGTCGACATGGAAGTGCAGGCGAAAGTCGATTCCAATCATCCAGATGCGCGGATCGAGGAAGGCCCGGATCACCTGTACGGGAAGACCCTCGAACAGGAGGAGCGCATCGAGGCCCGGGAAGCCGAGTTGGAGCACATCAGTGTCCAGGCGGAACTCAGTCAGCAGGAGGGACGCGCGAAGCGGACGCGGGAGGTCGTCGTCGAGCAGTGTGGCCGGGACGAGCCGGAGCCGGTGGAGCGGACGGATCCTCGGGAGAAACTAACCCAGGACGAACTCGGGGCGGTGAACACGCAGGCGATGCGGATCAGCGACGAAGTGCAGGGCGGCTGGTCGAGAGCGGTCATCGCGAAGCAGCTGGCCGAAAAGGTGCAGCGCGGAGAGGACGTGACGAAGGCGGTGCTGGAGACGCTCGAGGAGCTGAAGGCGGTGCCGGGTGCAATCGTGCCCATCGCGGATGTGCCGGACGTGCCCGTCGGGGAAGTGACGGTCGAAGGAACAATCGAGACCCTCTGGGAGCCTTCCTCCTCAAGCATCCAGCAAGTCGGGCTGATAGCGGATGACAGTGGAAAAATCAAGTTCACCTGCTGGGAGAAATCGCAGCAGACAGTGGTGCAGGAAGGCGAAACGGTCCGGTTCCGGGCAGCAGCCAAGAACTGGTACGAAGGCCGGTGCTCAATCGCGCTGACCGGGTGGTCGCGTATCGAGTTCCCAGAACGCGGCCGTTGGTGGGAAGAATAGCGAGCGACGCAGTCTCTTTCTTTTTTGTGTGCCGGACCAGACCCAAGCCCCGCCGCCCCACCCTCCGCTCCGTGCTCGCTCCCAATGGTCGCTGCGCGCGCAGCCACGACCGTGAGGTAGGATGGGAAGGTGAGTTGACCTCTTCTGGGAGGTCAATGTGTAGCAGTGAGAGTTTGTCCGCGCCGCCGATGGGCGCAGCGCGATGTCCAACAGTTCATCCGAGACCCATGATTTCGATGCGTGGTTCACTGGCTTCTTCGACGGCGAGGGCTGTATCCGTATCTCAATTGCCGACCGAGAGCGGTACAGTACCGGCTTTGAACTTGCACCAATGCTCCGAATCACCCACGAACAGTTGACTGGAACTCTCGACGCAGAAGGCTGGATTGGCGTGAAAGTAGATCAGAATAGTGAGTATCGAGTCGACCATCGACTTCAGCCGCAGATCGAGGTCACCGAGACGTATCGTGACCACCTGATGGAGGCGCTTTGTGCGTACTGTGATGCTCGCGGCGTGAACTGTCATGTGTCCAGTCTCGAATCCAATGAGAACCGGAGCGATCAGTACATTTGGGGCGTGCAGGGTATCAGCAATACACGGACGCTCCTGACCCCGCTCCGCGATCAGTTCATCGTCAAGCGCGAACAGGTCGATCTCCTCCTCGACGAGATTCTGCCCCGGATGGACCAGGGCGTCCATCACGAGAAAGAAGGCTTTCTTGAGGTGATGTACTACGTCGACCGGTTCAACTCGTACAAAGGTGGCAGTCGAGGGAAATACACACTCGAGTATTTCGAGGAACTCTGGGGGATGGAGTACTCACCGAAGTAGTCAGATCGAGCTCGACTCAGTACTTGCTTCGGTGTACGCGCTCCCAAGACGAGGAAGGTGAGCGTGCAGCGTGAGGTTTGTCCTGCCCTCAAAAGGGTGGAGGGCGATACAATTCGTCCTCTCGGACCCAGTTATGAGTGATCAACAGACAACGACAAGCCGCGAACGGCTGCGAATGTATCTCGTGCAGGCACTGACTCGTACAGAATCAGACGATGTCCAGTGGCATCTCAAGGCTGCGTTGCGAGAATGGGAGAACTTGCCGCCGACACCGCTGCAAGAGTGTCCTATCTGTGGGAAAGTCGGACTACCGGAACGGATTCAGCAGCATAAATGCACTAATTGAGAGCAGATAATGAGATAGTTCGCACACCCTTCAGCGCAACCACCAAACGAAAGGTGAGTACAGATGAACGATAGAACAAACTAGGTCATAACATCCCTGATTCCCGTCAGAAGCGTCGTGACCGAGACAGAGGAAGGATATATCATATCAGCGGGAGACTAGAAAGGTATGTCCGGCTCAGAATTTCCGTCCTCGTGGAGCGACCCTCAATACGTCACAGCTATCGTCGGTGTGCTTGCTGTCGCCGCACTCTATGTCTATAGTGCCCTCACGCAGTCTGGCCCAACAACAGGTGAAATCACGTTCGTCTTACTGGTTGTCCTCCTCCCAACCACAGTAGCCTATGAAGTCGCTCGTCGCTGGTGAACCATCTCGTTCAGTTCGCACACCTACCTAACGGCTGGTTCAGAAGGAAGTGGGTGAAATAAAGGACTAGTCGTGCTGAATGTAGGCTCTACACTGAGCGATTCGGACAGCATGATTCTGACATCCCCTCCGTGCTGAATATGCGCTGTTTATACAGCACGGGCTTAGAAATACCCACCGGAACTGACAGCTTCTCCCACAATCCGTTCATAGATTTGTATAGTACCTGATCTACAGAATATCAAGGAAGAACATCCTTCGGAGCAGGCGGTGGTTCAAGAATTGAGGAAGCCCAATTCAAGTACGCTAAGAAATTGGTACCAAGGTCGGTGCAGTCTCGCGATCACGGGCTGGAGTCGGATCGAATTCCCAGAGCGCGGTCGGTGGTGGGAAGAATAGCCAGTCGAAGCAACCCTCTTTTTTGCTGTGTGCCAGACCGACCCAAGCCCCACCGCCCCACCCTCCGCTCCGTGCTCGCTTCGCTGCGCGCGCAGCCACGACCTTGTAGACGGACTAACAGAGGAGATCATAGACAGTCCCTCCAGAGGTCGAGATCAATCTATGCTTCCTGACGTGACTGGTACGTAGAGCGTGCTTATTTTTTCTTGTCCTCTTTTCGACGAGCGAAGTAGTCGTCCGCAATGCCGGGATAGAAGCCAAGATGATGTAATAGCAGGAAGAACCCGATTCCAACGACGAGAACTATCACGACTTGTAGAAGTACGTTAACAAGGAGTGAGATACCTCCCATCCCCGCCCGGGAATACGCGAAAATACCGGCAACGGCCGCCATTGCCAGAATCGAGGCGATCTCCCACTTCCCCAGTCCCATAAATCGCATATCTTAATACTTGTCTGTGAGAGGGAAATACTTTCCCTGTATGCAACATGGAGATTCTATCAAACGAATACTGTAGGCTGGTCTCAGCGATCAATTCCCCGACACACAACCTCGGAGGATGGAATTGATGCGTGCCTTATTTTCAATCCGAATAAAAATGGGATGAGGGTGGTCTGTAGGTTCTTTACTGTGCTACGTTGAGAAATCCCCAAAACGACTCATTAGAAGATCTCCAGAATAAATCCGACTCCCATCACGATGAGGATTGTCGACGTGAACGCTGGCAGATACTCCGCGTAATCTTCAAGCCGATTCTCGTAACGCTGGTAGCCAGTCACGAGTACCAGCGACACACAGACGAGTGACGTAATGACGGCCAGCAAGTAGAGGAGCATCAGTTCGAGGCAATAGGTCGATCCGGTGTAGATCGCAGTAATATCGTACTCCTCGTTGTGGGTGAATCCGAGGGCGAACGCGAGGGGTGCCATCCCGTAGAGCCCCCGATCCGACGTCTCCTCGAGTACGGTGTACGCGTCCCTCCATCCCGAGAAGGTCAGCAATCTCGGCCTCATGGCGACGGGATTGTGTTTCGACGATACGGGTGGTATCCTCGAATAATGGGGAAGCGAGGAGTACTTCGATCCAGGAGCGATCACCGAGACGTACAGAAACGTCCCGGCGGAGTTTCCCGCGCCGGGGTTCGCCCAGATGAATCCCATCGAGAATTACGCCGGGAAGTACACCATCCTGTTCGACAACCTCGAGGACAAGACTGCCGTCGAGAACTTCGGCCGAATGGAACGCTGGGTACGTGACGGCGTCGATGTCGCGGGGGAAGCCTATCGACAGTTCATTGAGGAGATTTACCAGAAGAACGCACTCTACCGGAATGAGCTCGTCCTGGATGGCGACCCCGTCGACATCGGGAACCTCACGATGCCGGTGTTACAGATTATTGGCTCGTTCGACCACCTCATCCCGCCGGAGTCGAGCAAGCCCTTCACCGAGGGTATCCCGAGTACGGACACCGACATCCACGAGTTTCCGACCGGCCACGTCGGGATGGCCGTTTCGGGGAAGGCCCACGCGGAACTGTGGCCTCGTGTCGCGACGTGCTTCCGTGAGCGGTCGGTGACTTGGACCGACGGATCGGACACGATCGACGGGAACGATGTTACAGAGGGGACCGACCAAGAACAGTCGCTGCAGCGGCTCGACGGCATCGGGCCGGCCTACGATGAGCACCTTCGGGACGCAGGTATCACCGCGGTGAGTCAGCTCGCCGACGAGGACGCCACTTCCCTCGCCACGCGACTCGATCTCAGCGAGGCACGAGTCACATCTTGGATCGAGCAAGCGAGACAGTTGATAAGGGACTGACTGGCGGGGATTCTACGAGTGTATTGAGCAATCGGGGAGTGGCTACTGGGCTTCGGATGTGTGCCGGCGTTCGATTAGTGGGCGTGGGAGCTAAGATGGGTTCGACGGTCGCCGTATGCCGGGCTCAATTCAATGGTGGCGTGATCAACCCCGTGCTCCTCGAGGACGTGATGGATTTGTTGAGTGACTGTGTCGGCCTCGCTCATCGTCTCGACCGACGTTTCGACGTGTGCCGTCGCGACCGTGATCTGACTACAGATCTGCCACGCGTGCCAGTCATCAATGTGGTCGACACCGTCGACGGCTTCGATATCCTCCCGGACGTGCTCGGGCTGGAACGGTGTCTTCATGAAGAAGATAGCGCCGCTTCCACGCAGGACCTTTCCGGCAGACCACAGGACGATGCCAGCGATAAGCGCAGCAGCGATCGGATCGATGACGGTGATTCCGGTGACTTCGACCACAACAACGGAGATGATGACGGCGATCGACCCGCCAGCGTCCCCGAGGAGATGATAGAACGCGCCCTTCTCGTTGAGACTCATCTCCCCACCCTGGAGGATGAAGACGCTGCCGACGTTCACTGCTAACCCGCCAATTGCGATCACGATCGTCGGGACAGTCCCGATCTCGATCGGGGTCAGGAACCGTTGATAGGACTCCCAGAGGATGTACCCGACCATTGGGATGAGCAAAACGCCGTTGAGGAAGGCAGCCAGCGGTTCGAGCCGGTGGAGCCCGTACGACCACCACTCTGACCCCTCGTATCTATCCGCGACGTAGGAGGCGGTAAACGCCATCACGTACGCCAGCGCGTCGAATAGCATGTGGACGGCGTCGCTGATGAGCGCAACAGAGCCGAAGAGGAATCCCCCAGCGAGTTCAACGACGAAGCCGATGATGTTGATGGCGGCGACGAGCGCCAGCTTCCGACTGCTGGCCGACCCCCCGTGCCCGTGGCCAGGATCGTGATTATGCGAGTCCCCATGGGCTTCGTCCCCGTGGTCGTGATGGGCGACGCCACTCTCGTCGGTCATTCGTGACAGGTCGTACTCGAACGAGGTTTATTAAACACCGTATCAGATATCCGGCCATCTATCCATAATATCTAGCATATTATTGGCACAAAATTAGCAACCACGGCTGCATTCCCGGTTCCGGGAAGTGTGTTCCGGGGTCAGGTTGTTAGTCCCATCATCTGATAACGATGCCACCGTCGATTTCCATGTACAGGTGTCCATAGCCACAGTAGGTCAGGCAACTCAGCGTGTAATCGTCCCGTTGCGTCGCCCCTAACTGTCGAACGATGGGTCTGGTGGCATTTTGCGGAAGTGCAACCGGGTGCATCATCATTCCGCCGCCCATGTGAACCTGTCCGGAGGGCATGATCGCGAGACTGTGGTCTGGGTACTGCTCGTTCGCTTCTTCGAGTAGCTCGTGGAAGTCGCCGTCGGCCGGGGCCGGGATGCGTTCCGCGTTTCGTTCTTCGAGGGCCTCGTGGTCGGGGAGGGCGTCTCGAATCGACGCTGGGAGGGATTGGACGGCCTGATTCGCGAGCGTGTTGAACGATACGACACGGAGAACATCGTTCCGTTGCAGGCTGATGCGGTCCTGTTCCTCGCCGGACTCGTCGACGATGATGAAGCCCCAGTGATACGCCCCGACGTAGATCGTTCGATCGACCCCGCCGCTGCTTCCCGGGAGATTGCCGACGCAGCCCGCTAGACCTGCGATGCCGGCTCCGAGCGCAGTGAGAAACTCGCGTCGCTGTACTGTCGGGGACATGATTGCAGACTACTGCGACTCCTCGCGGGTGAGTTTCGCACGCCGTTCCTCGAACTCCTCGTCGGAGAGATCGCCGCGTGCGTACGCCACTCGGAGTTCCTCGAGCGCCCTGTCTGTGGTCAGCGACGACCCGACACCACCGACGAGGCCGCGATAGAGGAGGTAGCCGATGCCGACGAGGACGACGAGCCAAACGAGCATCATCCCGATGCCCCACAGTGGCGAGAGGCCGCCGGCCGTGCCGCCGCCCCACCACCAGCCCATCATCCCCATCATTGGAGCGGCGAAAACCATCATTAACATCGGAAACAGGACGATCACTGCGAGGACGATCAGGACGATTCGGAGCAGGCCGTCGGACGTGCGCTCTGTCGACATAGTTAACCACTACAGACTTCGTCGGCTGCGTTCATAAAGTTGGACGGCCAGTACTGCTCCGTTGGTGGTTCCTAGGTTGGGTGGCGGCCAATACGTTGCTCCGTGTCTTGCTTGGGGTGAGCACACTCAGCAGCAGTCGGGATCGTCGGGCACCCACTCGCACGCGTTGCCAGTCGTCAAGTTGTTTTCGTCCACGTAGGTTGAGAGACACGCGTAGTTGCAGAAGTACGTCGGCGACTCGCAGTCGTCGGTACAGTCGCGCACACAGATCGGGTCGTGGTCGAAGATACGCGACCCACAGTAGGCGCACGTCTCATCAACGTTGGGGAGTTCGACGGTCGTAGACATACCTGTACTATGGGTGAGAGTCAAGAAAGTATTTCGCCAGCTGACCATCGATATACTCCACCTCCGGGCTGAAGGCGGTGTGTGAGTGACAAGGAACAACTAGAACTCGATCGCACCGATCATCGGCTCGCCGACGCACTTCGGGCAGACATCGGTGTCGTATTTCTCCATACAGTGTCGGTGGCAGGAGATCCCGCAGTGCTCGCAGACGAACACCTCGTCGTCGCGAGCGCATTCCGAGTCACAGATGTAGCACTGAACCATGGATACTCGAACGTTAACTCGCAAGCCGCATCAACGCTATGCTCGGCGCCTGATAGGTGGCTGATCTTCATCACGGTTACCGACCAAGTCTACTCCTGTTTGGAGACAAAATGAATGCCAAATCGTTGGCTACCCATTGCTCTCTTCGGGATACAACCCGATCTCTGGGTACTTTGACGGAGTTAACTTTCGATTCTTAACAACAATTCGATTGAATGAGT
>JBKEGM010000061.1:0-10861 GCA_046710005.1 Natrialbaceae archaeon | reverse complement strand
TGTCTTCGCCGCTGCATCCTCGACATTGATTCCTTGCCGCCTGGCATAGACCACCGCTGCGGCCTCGACCGTGACGCCCAGTTCCTGCTGGAGTTCGTTGATCCCCGCGACGGCGGACTGCTTGTCCGCTCCGGCCGACGTTATCGCATCGAGTGCCTGTTCGAACGCCGACCGCTCCTGAAGCATCCTTTCGTTCGGGTCGAAATCATCGGGGATGTCGACGCTGCCCACGTCGAATGTCGCGATCAGGTCGTCGTCCTCGCGGTCGAGCAACCCCTCGCCGGTGGCGACGTCGACGAGACGTTTGGCCTGGTCGGCGGAGAACCAGTCACGGTCGAGCGACAGCGCGACGACGAACTTGCTTTCGGCCAGTCGGTCATGACCGTGCTGGCGGAACGGTGCGGCGACGGCGGCCCGGAGGCTCATGGTATGTCCCGGAATTCTCGGCCCGGCG
Source organism: Natrialbaceae archaeon (assembly GCA_046710005.1). GTDB lineage: Archaea > Halobacteriota > Halobacteria > Halobacteriales > Natrialbaceae > DATFIX01. The sequence continues at coordinate 10,407 of JBKEGM010000061.1, read as the reverse complement.
GTAAAGCTGGCGGTGTTCGGGGGCGAGTCGAGCGATTCAAGTAGCTACTACGATTCCTCCCGGGTATGAAGGACCAGGGACGCTCCCCGCGCAAACGCACCGGCGGTCGACGACGCCCCTCGAGCGACAAAAAGAAACACCAACTCGGCCGCGAGCCGACCGAAACCCAACTCGGCGACCCCTCTCTCCGGACGGTCGGCTCCCGCGGTGGAAACACCAAAACGCGGGCGCTCAAGACCAACGTCGCCAGCCTCGCTACCGACGGTGAAACCATCCAGACGACGATCGAGGACGTCGTCGAGAACCCGGCGAATCCCAACTACGTCCGGCGAAACATCATCACGAAAGGCGCCGTTATCGACACGCCCGAGGGGCGGGCTCGCGTGACCTCTCGCCCCGGCCAGACCGGGGAGGTTAACGCCGTCCTGGTCGACGAATAACTGCCGTTCCCCTGGAATCGTTTCACCGGTTCCACGGCGCGGTATCGACGTCGACGACGCGCTCTTCTCGATCGATCGCCTCGATCTCAGTGACGTCTTTTCGGTCCAGTTCGAGGTCGCCGGCCGCACGGTTCTCCGCCAGGTGATCGCCGGTAGCTTTCGGCACGGCGACGACGGGGTCCTTGCTCGCGAGCCACGCGAGGCTCACCTGGGCCGGCGTGGCGTCGTGTTTTTCCGCGATTCGCTGCAGCGTCGGCACCTCGAATACTTTTCCCCGAGCAATCGGCGAGTAGGCGACGAGAACGTGGCCGTGCTCGCGGGCGTCCGCGACGAGTTCGTCCTGCTGGAGGAGCGGGTGCATTTCGACTTGGTGGGCGGCGATCGACGCGTCGAGGAGGTCGCGGGCCTCGTCCAGCAGGTCGGGCGTGAAGTTCGACAGGCCCACGTGACGAATCAATCCTTCGTCGCGGAGTTCGTCGAATGCACGGAGGGTATCTGCGGGATCGTAGGCCCCGAGGGGCCAGTGGACGTACAGGAGGTCGATCACGTCCACACCGAGGCGCTCGGTGCTCGCCCGTGCATGATCGTGGACAGCGTCATACGCGAGGTTGTCGGCGCTCACTTTCGTCGCGACGACGATCTCGTTTCGTGGAATCTCTGCACCGGCCAGGCCGTCGCCGACGTACTCCTCGTTGTGATAGCCTTCGGCGGTGTCCACGTGTCGGTATCCCAGTTTCAGGGCCTTTCGAACTGTTTCCGTGCACTCTCTGGGATCGGTATTGCGATACGTGCCGAGACCGACGTCGGGAAGTTCGATCACGTCCCGGGACACGGGACAGACGAAAGTAACGCTATGGATCGGCGAATACCGTGGGAAAAGCCAGGATCGGCGTTATGGATGTGGGGCGGCCTTCTGTAGCGCCGTTTCGGCGATGTTGCCGCCGTAGTCTGCGCTCCGGGAGAGCGAGTCCACGATGAGTCCCATCGACTGCGCTTGGCGCGGCTCCATATTGCGGAGGAGTTTGTCGATGTTACGGGTGTGCTCGTCGATGTCGAATACCTCCTCGTGAGCTGCATTTGCGAGTCGCGTGGCCTCCTCGTTGTTCTCCTCGAACAGCGCGTCCATCGCGCCGTCGATCACATCAACGACGTCGCCGTGGAGGGCGAGGACGGCCTCCCCAACCTCTTCGGGGACGTCGCCGAGCTGGCGTCCGAGTGTCGCGATCTTTGTGGCGTGGTCGGCGATCCGTTCGAGTTGTCGGGCGCTCGAGTGGTAGTCGAAGCAGGTTTCCCGGGAGACGCCGATCTCTTTGGCCGCCTTCGGCGACCGTAAGGTCGCCCGGAAGATCCGCGCAACGACGAACCACAGGCGGTCCACGTCGTCGTCGCGTTCGATCACGTCCTGGGCGAGGTCGGCGTCGTTCTCCACGAGTGCGGTCACGGCGTCCTCGAGCATGGACTCGGCGATCAGGCGCATCCGCGTGACGGCGTTGTTGATCGACAGTTCCGAGGAGTCAAGCAGGTCCTGGATGACGACCTTGTCGTTGGTTTCCTCGAGTACTTCGACCCCTACGAGGCTCTGGGTCGCCGATCGGATGGCCCGTCGCTGGCCGGCCGTGATACGATTGGACTCCAGTGAGATGACGTCGAACCCGCTAACGTACATGGTCATCACGGCCCGGGTCAGTTTCTCGCCCTCGAGGTCCGTGACGTCCAGGGTTCCCCGGACCCGTTCCTCCTCGGTTTTTGGCGTCAACAACAGCGAATCGTCCTCCGGATAGAACTCGACCTGACTGCCGGCACTGACGCCGTTTTTCGTCGCCCAGTCCTTGGGCAGCGAGACGGTGTACGTCGACCCACCTGTCACCTGCACCTTCCGGGTTTCCATATCGAGGGTAACGGGCTACGGACAATAAAAGCCCTCATATCTATATATTCAATTCCACCGTCAGTAGTTCATGACCGATCGTGAGCGATCGTCGGGTGTTTCGACGTCGCATTCTCGGCACCTATGTATCGGCCGATGGCTGAATGTGCTTCAGCTACTTCCGCTAATGTAAGTTACCTCAGCGGTTTCCGGCGATTGTCTCCACGGCCCTGTGACGGCATTGCAGTACAATCATACCCAAACGTACGTCTATATAGTCGTAATAGCAGGGTACTTATTTCGGAGGCTCGGGGGATTCGATGATGACAGTAACCGACGGCTCTTCGTCGACGGCAACGCTTTCTAGGCGTCGATTTATCGCGTCGGCCGGTGCGGCCGGTGCGGTCGCTATCGCCGGGTGTGCCGAGAACAATGGTGGTGGCGATCGGACGACAACGAACGATTCCGGGACGCTTTCCGGAAGCATCAACATCGCTGGCTCCTCGACGGTCTTCCCCCTGGCCGTCCAGATGAGGCAGGCGTTTCAGAACGAGCATCCGGAGGTCAGCATCTCGGTCCAGTCGACCGGGAGTGGCGGCGGGTTTTCGAACTACTTCTGTCCGGGTGATACGGACTTCAACAACGCGTCGCGCCCGATCAAGAAAGAGGAGGAGTCTCAGTGTTCGAACAACGGTGTCGAACCCGTCGAACTCAAGGTCGCCACGGACGCGCTGACGATCGTCGTCAACAAGAAGGCCGACTGGTTCGAGGAGGACTGCATCACGCCCGACACCCTGGCCAAGATCTGGTCCCCCGACGAGAAACCGAAGAAGTGGAGCGACGTAAAGTCCTCCTGGCCGGACGAGAAGATCCAGCTGTTCGGTCCGACCGACGCCTCGGGGACCTTCGACTACTTCACGGAGGTCGTCCTCGGCGAGGGAGGCAAGTCCCGCGCGGACTACAAGGCCACCGAACAGGACAACGTCATTATCCAGGGAGTCGAGAACAACAAGTACTCGATTGGCTACCTTGGGTTCGCGTACTACACCGAAAACGAGGACCGCGTGAAGGCCCTGGGCATTGACGACGGTGAGGGCTGCGTGGAGCCGTCCCTGGAGACGGCGAAGTCCGGCGAGTACACGCCACTCTCCCGACCGCTGTTCACGTACCCGAAGAAGTCCGCTCTCGCCAAGGACCACGTCGCTGCGTTCGCCCGGTTCTGGCTGGAAAACGCGACCTCGAAGGAACTCGTCGCGAACGAGGTGGGATACGTTCCACTGGGACCCGACGAGCAGGGCGAAATGCAGGACCGCCTCGAGACGGCCATCGAGGAAGCCAACTCGTAACATTCGTAGTGCCTGGCCGCGCGTCAGTGCACACGTGCGGCCGGTGACGGAGGGTTCGACCCGGAAATGTCCACCGAAGAAATCACAGACGACCTCACGACACGGACGGAAAACTCGCCCCGGGAACTCCTCGTTCGCGCCTTCTTCTTCGCGTGTGCCGTGCTGTCGATCGTCACGACAGTGGCGATCGCACTCCTGCTGGTCACGGAAGCGTCGAAGTTCTTCACGTCGACGGCACACCTGCTCGGCGTGGAGGGTGAAACGGCGACGATCGGCGAGTTCCTCACGGGGACGAAATGGCGACCGAACTTCTCGCCCCACCGGTTCGGCGTCCTGCCGCTGGTGGCGGCCACGCTCATGGTGGTGATCGGCTCCGCGGTCATCGCCATCCCGCTGGGGACGGCGACGGCCATCTACCTCAGCGAATACGCCACGCCGCGGGCACGCTCGTTCCTCAAGCCGGCGCTCGAAATCCTGGCCGGCGTTCCGACGGTCATCTACGGCTTCTTCGCGCTCGTCTACGTCACGCCGGCGCTGTCGGTGATCTTCCCGAACATCAGTTTCTTCAACATGCTGTCCGCCAGCATCGTGGTTGGAATCATGATCACGCCGATGGTCGCCTCGGTCAGCGAGGACGCGATGTCGGCGGTCCCGGACGAACTCCGCCAGGCCGGGTACGGCATGGGCGCGACGAAGTATGACGTCTCGGTCGGCGTCGTCCTTCCCGCGGCGACCTCCGGGATCGTCTCCTCGTACATCCTCGGGCTCTCCCGGGCCATCGGCGAGACGATGGCGGTGACGCTGGCGGCGGGCGCGAGTGCGAAACTCCTCTTGCCAGTCAATCCGGCGTCGTACCTCGAGGGGGCGATGCCGATGACGGCCGCAATGATCAACCTGCTGACCGGTGACATCACCGGCGGTGGACTGGCCTATCGGAGCCTGTTCGCGGTCGGCCTGGCGCTGTTCGTCATCACGCTAATCATGAACATCATCAGTGATCTGGTCGCCCAGCACTACCGGGAGGAATACGAGTGATGTCGGCGGACACGGAAACCAAGTCGGTGCCGGATTTCGGACAGGTCAGCCGAACCGCCGGCGTCGTCTTCCGGTACCTGCTGTTGGCCGCGACGCTGGTCGGGATCGTCGCGCTTGGCATCCTCCTCGTGTACGTGTCGATGGACGCGTTCCAGCCGTTCACGGCGGACGCGGAGTGGCACCTCACCTATCTCGCGGTCGCCGTCCTCCCGACGCTCGTGGCTGGAGCGTATCTCTACTGGCGGGATGGACCCGCTCTCGGCGTCGCGTTCGAGTTCTTCGGGCTGTCGGCCGTCAGCCTCCTGTTTGCGGGTGGCATCGCCGCGCTCTTCATCGATCTCGTGCCCTCGCTAGTGTGGCTGGGGTATCTCATCGCGCTGGCAATCCCGATCCTCCTCTCGGTCGCCCTCACGCGGGTCGATCACGTCGTGCCGTTCTGGGTGCGTCTCGTCGCAGTCGGGGTGGTCGGGGTCCTCTCGCTGATCGGCGTTCCCGGGTACTACTACAGCGTTCCCGAAATGGTCGTACAGATCCCGTTCGTCCCGATGGATTGGGTCATTCTGGCGGTGACACTCGGCGGTCCGATGGCGGCGGTCGTCGGGTCGCTGTTCGCCGGTCGTCGAGGTCGGAGCGCCGGACTGCGTGCTGGCGTCGTCGCACTGGTCGGCGTCTTCGCCGTGGCCTTCGCTGGACCGTTCGTCGGGATCGATCGTGTTCCGGTCGCTGTCATCGCCGCGATCGCACTCGTCCCGACCGGCGGCCACGTCGCCTGGACGCTCCTGGAACGGCCCCGGGAACGCGGGGGACTGCTCGTTCCCGTCCTCCTCGTCGCCGGCATCGCGACCGCAACAGTCATGGTCGACGCCGCCGGATTCGCCGGGCCGGACACCTGGGTCACCTGGGACTTCATCACCGGTGTCGGTTCGGGAATCGGGAACCCGCAGGCGGCCGGCATCTACCCGGCGATTATCGGAACGATGATGCTGATGATCGTCGTCACCGTGATCACGTTCCCGGTCGGCGTCGGTGCAGCGATCTATCTCGAGGAATACGCCAGCGAAAGCCGATTCAAGCGCGTCATCGACGTGAACATCTCCAACCTCGCCGGTGTCCCGTCCGTCGTGTATGGCCTTCTCGGCCTCGGGGCATTCGTTCGATACGGCGGGCTGACACCCGGGACAGTCATCGTCGGAGGTGCAACGCTCACGTTGCTCATCCTCCCGATCGTCATCATCGCGGCGCGCGAGGCGATCCGGTCGGTTCCGGATACCCAACGCCAGGCGTCCTACGGTATGGGCGCGACACGGTGGCAGACCGTCCGGGGGGTGATCTTGCCGCGGGCGTTCCCGGGGATCCTCACGGGGACGATCCTGGCGCTCTCCCGGGCGATCGGGGAAACTGCACCGCTGATCGTCATCGGTGCTCCCCAGATCTTCAACCTCCCGACCACGCTGTCGGATCGGGTCGGCGCGCTGCCGTTGCAACTCTACGTCTGGGCGACGACCTTCGCGGATCAGGCGTTCTACACGACCGTGCTCGCCGCGGGCGTGGTGGTGCTGCTGGTCGTCATGCTCGCAATGAACTCCGTGGCGATCGTGTTGCGTAACAGGTATCAGACCAGGGGAGAATCATGACACAACCCGACATGACCGAAGACGGACGGATCGAACCGGCGAGTGAGACCGATTCCGTGAGCGCCGATCCGAAGCACGATGATGAGGAACTTATCGAAACCGGCGTCACCGCGGGTCTCGATGAGAACGAATCACAGGCGGTCCAGGGCCGCACGATCCTTGAATCACGCGGTCTCGGCGTTTACTACGGCGAGGAGCAGGCGCTCAAAGACGTCAGCTTCGAAATCCCCGAGAAGAGCGTCACGGCGATTATCGGCCCGTCGGGCTGTGGCAAGTCGACGTTCCTCCGGTGTATCAACCGGATGAACGACCTCATCGAGAGCGCCCAGGTCGAGGGCGAGTTGCTCTTCGAGGGCAAGAACGTCAACGACGACGACGTCGACCCCGTCGCGCTCCGCCGGCGCATCGGGATGGTCTTCCAGGAGCCCAACCCGTTCCCCAAAAGTATCTACGACAATGTCGCCTACGGCCTCCGACTCCAGGATCGGACGGACGACCTGGACGAGAAGGTCGAACACGCGTTGAAGGACGCGGCACTCTGGGACGAGGTGAAGGATCAACTGGACGAGAGCGGGCTCGAACTCTCGGGCGGCCAACAACAGCGCCTGTGCATCGCCCGAGGGATCGCGGTCGATCCGGACGTCATCCTGATGGACGAACCGGCGAGCGCGCTGGACCCGGTGGCAACCTCGAAGATCGAGGATCTGATCCAGGAAATCGCCGAAGAGTACACGGTCGTGATCGTCACCCACAATATGCAGCAAGCGGCTCGCATCTCGGACCGCACGGCTGTCTTCCTCACGGGTGGCGAACTGGTCGAATACGACGACACGGACAAGGTTTTCCAGAACCCCGAGAGTCAGCGTGTCGAAGATTACATCACGGGTAAATTCGGATAATAACTATGGCCAGAGAGAGCTACCAGGAGAAGCTGGAAACGCTCCAGGCGGACGTCCTCTATATGAGCGAGGTCGTCCTCGACCGACTCCGCAAGGGGCTGGAGGCGCTGGACAGCAAGGACGAGGATCTCGCGTGGGCAGTCATCGACGGCGACAACGAGGTCAACCAAATGTATCTCGACCTCGAACAGCAGTGCATCGACCTGCTTGCGCTGCAGCAGCCGGTCGCTTCCGATCTCCGCTTCATCGCCGCCTCGTTCAAGATTATCACCGATCTCGAACGGATCGCCGACCTCGCGACGAACCTGGGTGACTACACCCTGCAGGCGGAACGGGATGTCTTCCCGGAAGTGGACGCCCAGTCGATCGGCCGGTACACCCTCGAGATGGTCGAGGACGCGATGGACGCCTACGCTCACGAGGACCCGGAAGCCTGTCGCCTTGTGGCGAACCGCGACGACGAACTCGACGGCCGGTGCGAACGGGCATCCCAGCTTGTCGTCCGGGATCTCATCGAGACGGAACTCGATGACGGCGCCCACGTCGAGACGCTTCTTACGGACGTTTCCAGGCTCCTGCTGACGATCCGCGACCTGGAACGCGTCGGCGATCATGCCGTCAACATCGCCGCCCGGACGCTGTACATGGTCGAGAACAGCGACGAACTGATCTATTGATCGCACAGCGCGACGGCGTCCGTTCAGGTGGCTGGACCGCTAATTGCCGATCGTTCCGAAGTAATTGGGTATGTCATACTCGGCCCTGCCTGTCGAAATATTTATTGCCAGCTCAATGCTGGCACCCGAAACTACCAGTTTCCGGCAACCGAACCCCCTCGGCGGTCGAATCGACGCCACCGTCATGGTCTCACGGCCGGCCACTCACCGGCCGCGGCCATCACGCTCCAAGAGGCACCCATCCGGATCCGGGACCTTCCCCGTTTGCATTTCGTTCCCGTTATTCGAGGCGATAGCGCAGGAGGGCGGCAATACCGCCGAGGCTTTCGAGTTGCTGACCAGGAGCAAACTCGCTCGAAAAGACGGTCACGTCCCCGCCCTGGCGTTCAGCGCTCGTGATGACCTGGTCGACGTCGACGTCCCATTCCCCCACTTTGCCCCGTTCCCGACGCAGGACATCATCCAGGACGAGCAAGCGCTCGACGGCGCCATACTCGGCGGCTTCGGCCACTTCCTCAGGCCCGTAGGCCGCCGTGGCACCCTCGGCGATGCGGGCGGTTAGTTCGTCGATGTACTCGGCCTCCTCGGCGATCCGGGTTTCCTCCTGGACGTCCTCGACGGCGCCGCGTTTGAGCACCTCGTGGACGCCCCGATCGCCAACACTGCTGGTGTCGACCGTCGTGACTTTCTCGGCAATTTCGGGGTAGTTCTCCTGAACGTGCTTCAGGGCGTCCTGCTTGGTGAACCCGGGGCCGGCGAGAACGATCGCGTCGACGTCCAGATGAGAGAGTGCCGTCCCGAGTTCCGCGAACAGTTCCTCGCGGGACCGGGCGTATTCGCCTTTCCCCGTGGGGCCGGTGAACGAGGCGTACGAATCGACGCCGTACTGGGCGACGGTGTGAATGTGAGCCTCGCCCTCTTCGACCGTGGCGACCGCGACGTCGGGGTTCTCGGTGGCCTTCACGGCCTCCTGCAGTCGATCCTCCTGGTCTGGTTTGAATCGCTTCTCGATCGTGATCTCGTCGTGTTCCTCGACGTTGAGCGTGTGGTGGTGGCCGAGCTGGTCCTCCCGGGAGCAGCCGACGATTTCACCACCCATACGGAGTCGGTTGGCGAATTTGTGGAATTCGACGTCCGCCACGGTGATCGTAACGTGCATGTGCTCGCGCTCGCCGCCGGTGTCGCGCAACTGGTCGTCCTGACGCTGGATCCGGCGGGTGGTATCGCCCGAAACGAGGTCCCCGGGTTCGACCACATACTGGAGGTGCCAGAGGTCGTCGAGGCTGTCGGGCACGACCGTCACCCGCTCGCGGTCCCCCTCGGCGGCCTCGCGGTCCTGGATACGCATGCTCGATCCTGCGTGACGCGGGGGTAAGTGCCCTGCCATCTCGGCTGGCCTCGGGCGTCGGCGATGGGCTCCCGATGTTACTCGTGACCCACGACGGGCACCGGCTCGTAGGGGTCCTCCAGATACTCGACCTCACTGTCGGTCAGGTCGACATCCACCGCCTCGACGGCCTCTTCCAAGTGCTCGACGCTCGTGGTCCCGACGATCGGGGCGTCCACCCAGTCCTTGTGCAACAGCCACGCCAGCGCGACCTGGGCCATCGTGAGTCCCTTTTCGTCGGCCAGTTCCTGCACGCGCTCGTTGATCTCGTCACCGTTGCCGCCACGGTATGCCCCGGAGCGCTGGGTCAGCAGGTCGTCGGTCTGCCCTCTCGTCGTCGCGCCGATCTCCTCGTGCGGTCGGGCGAGATACCCACGAGCCAGGGGGCTCCACGGGATGGCGCCGATGCCTTCGCGATCGCACAGCGGGAGCATCTCCCGTTCCTCTTCCCGGTAGGCCAGGTTGTAGTGATTCTGCATGGTGACAAACCGCTCCAGGCCGAGGCGGTCGCTGGTCTGAAGCGCCTCGGCGAACTGGTGGGCCCACATCGAGGAGGCGCCGACGTACCTGACCTTCCCCTGACGGACGGCGTCGTCGAGCGCCCGCATCGTTTCCTCGATCGGCGTGGCCTCGTCCCAGCGGTGGATCTGGTAGAGGTCGATCGTGTCCATCCCGAGCCTTTCGAGCGATCTTGCGAGCTGCTGTTCGATCGTCTTCCGCGAGAGCCCGCCCGAGTTCGGGTCGTCCTCGTCGGTCTGGAAGTAGACCTTCGACGCGACGACCAACCGATCGCGGTCGTACTGGGCGAGAATGTCCCCGAGGATTTCCTCGGCCTCGCCGTTCGCGTAGGAATTCGCCGTATCGAAGAACGTCACGCCGAGTTCGAGAGCCCGTTCGACGATCGCCCGGGCCCGTTCCTCGTCGATTGTCCACTCGCTGTCGCCCCCGAAACTGGCCGTTCCCAGTCCGATCCGGCTGATCGTGGTGCCGGTCGCCCCCAGGGTGGTGTCGTCCATGGGTGGTCCTCGTGACCGAGGGTGAAAGTGGTGGGGCTACCGGAAACGGTCGCGTGGCGGGGCACAACTCGATCACCTCACTGACGTCCTAATCCAGCAACCAGAC
>JBKEGM010000060.1:0-10990 GCA_046710005.1 Natrialbaceae archaeon | reverse complement strand
CACCGCCGCCACCGCCGAGGTCCTCGCGTTCCATGTCGGCCTCGTCGAGGTAGTGGCTGGTGACGCTCCTGCGGGCCTCGTCGAGTGGCACCTTGTACTCCTCGACGAGAGTCACCAGGCGTTCCTCGACGTCATCGACCGTGACGTCGAGGTGATCCGAAAACTGGTCGTGTACGTCTTCCGCGTGGGTACGCAAATCTGTCTCAGTCATGGGCTCTCACTGCCTCCGCTTGGTTTTCAATGGGAGACATACGACTATTCGCGCGGGTCGATATATAAAGTGTTGCAAGCAAGGTGGAAGTGGAAACCGGCGATCAACCAGCCCGTGAAGTGGTCCCAATGCTCCCGGTAGTATTTCAGTCCGGTTCAACAAGGGTCCCGTCGTGACCAGCGAGTCATCGGCGCTCGATGCAATTGTTGCCGATTCAACGGTCAGCGGGATGGTAAACGCAATCGAACCGGCGTGGACCGTCGAGTCCATCGAGCGGAGTCCTTATGGGACCGATTTCGTCGCCACGCTGGACGTTGGGACGCCGGGCGGCTCCCGGACGGTCGTCCTGAAGGCGACGACAGCCGACCTCGTGGACCAAGAAATCGCCCGGTCCGAACCACGGCTCCTTCGTCTCGTCGGCGATCGAACGGACATTCCGGTTCCGATGGTGTTCGGCTATCGCGACGATCACGACGAGTACCCAACTCCGTTCTATCTCATGGAGCACGTCAATGGGGAGAACTTCGAGGGGAGTCCGGACGTACTTCCCGAAGCGGCGCGCGAGGCGGTGCTCCGGCAAGCCGGACGACACCTGGCCGAACTCCACGAACTCGGCCCACTTCCCGCCGTCGGTCGCGTCGGTGTCGAAGAAGGGGACCTCGCGGTTTTGGACACCGAAGCGTACCCACAAGACGACGACTTCCGCAACTGGATGCTGACGAACCAACTGGAGACGGTCGAAACGCTCAGAGACGGCGGCCACTTTCCGGACTACGCCGACGAACCGGAGCGGTTCGCGGACCTCGTCCCCCCTCTGCGCGCATACCTCCGAGAGACGATTCCGGAACTCCCTGCCCCGGCGCCACCGACGTACTGCCACTGGGATTACCGCTACGGCAACCTGCTGGCCGATCCGGAAACCGGCGAGATCCGGGCCGTCCTCGACTGGGCCAACCTCAGCGCGGCCGATCCGGCTTACAACCTGGCCAAAGCCGAATCCCACCTGCTCGCCCCGGAAACGAACGATGAGGAACTGACGGAAACCCGCCGCCAGCGCTTCCGGACGGCCTACGCCGAAACGCGCGACGACTGGTCCTTCGACGCCCCCACTCGCGAACGAATGCGGGAATATCGCCTGACCTGCCGGGTGGACGCTATGGCCTGCCTTCCACTCTGGTACCAGGACGCCAGGACCGCCGAGAAGGACCGGCGCGAAGCCGAACATCGGGAATTCGTTGCCAGATACCTGGAGTGACGTCCGTCCAACCATCCACAACCCTTATACCGCCCTCCGAACTACGAGGAATCACGATGGCAGGTGTCTGCTTTACACGCCGGGCTTTCGCCCGCTTCTAACCACTACAGTCACCTGTCGTTCTCCCCGCTGGTCCCGAATGGCCAGCCGCGGGTATTCCACCCTGATTCATAACAATGTCACAACCAGAATCGGACGCGGACGAAGACGCGGCATCGGAGCGAATCAACGTCGTCCTGCCGGACGGCTCGGAACTCGAAATCGACCGCGGCGACACGGTCGGGGACGTCGCCTACGAGATCGGACCCGGCCTCGGACGGGACACGGTCGCGGGTAAAATCGACGGCGAACTCGTCGCCAAGGAGGAGCCGATCCACGAAGACGGTGCGCGACTGGAAATCGTCACGGCGGCCTCCGAGGAGTACGTGCAGGTGATGCGCCACACGGCGTCGCACGCACTCGCGCAGGCGGTCCAGCGACTGTACGACGACGTCGAACTCGCGATCGGTCCCCCGACGGACGAGGGGTTCTACTACGACTTCGACCAGCTCGACGTCGACGAGGAGGACCTCAGGGAGATCGAAGCGGAGATGGAGAAAATCGTCGAGGCCGACTACGAGGTTCAACGCGAGGTGCTCTCGATCGAGGAGGCCGAGGAGCGCCTGGCCGACCAGCCCTACAAGCTCGAACTCCTCGAGGAGTTCGCGGATGACAGTGACCATGTTACCTTCTACTCGCAAGGCGAGTGGGAGGACCTCTGTGCCGGACCCCACGTCGATTCGACGGGTGAGATCGGTGCCAGCCAGCTGTTGGAGATCGCTGGCGCCTACTGGCGCGGCGACGAGAACAACACGATGCAAACGCGTATTTACGGCACGGCGTTCGAGAGCGAGAGCGACCTTGAGCAGTTCCTCGAACGCCGCCGGAAGGCCGAAAAGCGTGACCATCGCAAGATCGGTCGCGAGATGGACCTCTTCTCGGTCCAGGCAACGACGGGGCCAGGCCTCCCGCTCTATCACCCGCCGGGCAAGACGATCCTGCGGGAACTCCAGCGATTCATCGACGATCTCAACGAAGACGCGGGCTACGACTTCGTCGAGACGCCCCACGTGTTCAAAACGGAGCTCTGGAAAAAGTCCGGGCACTACGAGAACTACCGGGATGACATGTTCCTCTTCGAGGTCGACGACGACGAGTTCGGCCTCAAGCCCATGAACTGCCCGGGCCACGCCTCGATCTTCCAGCACGACTCCTGGAGCTACCGCGAACTCCCGGTCCGGTACGCGGAGAACGGCAAAGTCTACCGGAAGGAACAGCGCGGTGAACTCTCCGGGCTCTCGCGGGTCTGGGCGTTCACGATCGACGACGGTCACCTATTCGTCCGCCCCGACCAGATCGAGGCGGAGGTCGAGCAGATCATGGACAACATCCAGACGGTGCTCGAGGCGTTCGAGTTGGACTACGAGATCCAGTTTGCCACGCGGCCCGACAAGAGCGCCGGGAGCGACGAAATCTGGGACAAAGCCGAGTCCCAACTGGAGGCCGTCCTCGAGGACCGCGACATTGACTACGACCTCGAACCCGGCGATGGCGCTTTCTACGGCCCGAAAATCGACTACGCCTTCGAGGATGCCCTGGGACGGTCCTGGGACGGACCGACGGTCCAACTCGACTTCAACATGCCCGACCGGTTCGACCTGAGCTACGTCGGCGAGGACAACGAAGAACACCAGCCGGTGATGATCCACCGAGCACTCTACGGCAGTTACGAGCGCTTCTTCATGGTGCTCATCGAGCACTTCGCCGGCAATTTCCCGCTCTGGCTCGCCCCGGAGCAGGTCCGGGTCCTCCCGATCAGCGACGACCAGCTCGACTACGCCCACGAGGTCGCCGACCAGTTCGACGACTTCCGCGTCACGGTCAACGACCGCGACGCCACGCTCGAGCGGAAGATCCGCGCCGGCCACGACGACCGCGTGCCCTACATGATCATCGTCGGCTCGAACGAGGCCGACGACGGGACGATCTCGGTGCGCGACCGCGAGGAGCGCCAGGCTAGCGACGTCGATCCCGAAGCGTTCCTCGAATACCTCCAGGCGGAGCGCGAAGAGCGCCGGTTGGAGCCGGACTTCCTGGCCTGAGCAGTCTTCGGCTGATCTGACCACGTTCGTGGGTCAAATCTCGCGAATACAGCTCCGGTATATTCATTGTTGTGCGTTCGTGGATGTCAGGTATGAACCGCGTCGAGAAGGCGGCCCTCCAGTTGCGCGCTGTGTCGGTGTTGCGCATGCTCAAAGACACCCGGACCTACGACGAATTGGCCGCGGTGACGGGGTTGCCGGCGGGGGACCTCAATCGGTACGTGAACGGTCACGTGCTCCCGGGCGAGGACCGGGCCCGTGAGATCGTGCGGGATATGGGCCACGCGGCCCTCGCCAGCGAACTCGAGGATCGCGTCCGGGTGGACGGCGAGGGCTACGTCGACAATTCGAGGGTCGTCTTCGACCAGGCCTTCCTCGATCTTGTCGCGCCAGTCGCGGCAGACAGTTTCGGGTTCGAGAGTCCGGACGTGGTCCTGACGGCGGCGACCGACGGGATTACACTTGCCTCGGCGATGGCCCGCTACTTCGGGGCGCGATGCGCCTACGCCAAGAAGTCCAAGGAAACTGCCGTCGAGGAGTTCGTCGAAGCCCGCCAGCGCCTGCAGTCCGGGATCGAACTCACCTACTACCTGCCAAAGGGTGCGATCGAGGCCGGGGACACGGTGCTCGTGGTGGACGACCTCATCCGGTCGGGCGACACCCAGCGACTCCTGCTCGACATCGCGGCCGAGGTCGATGCCCAGGTCCGGGGCGTCTTCGCCCTGATCGCCGTCGGTAAGGCGGGCATCGACCGGGCTGCCGAGTTGACCGAGGCGCCCGCAGGAGCACTGGTGACGTTTTGAGAACTGCCGGCCCTCAGCCGGTTCGCTCGACCAATTCCTCCCGCACGTCCCGAATCGTCTTCCGAACCTCAACCATCCCCTCGCCGTCGACGTGGCCCGCCAGCGCGTCGGTTGCGCCGAGTAACCAGGCTGCCCGCTCCACCAGGCGCGTCACGTCGCCCGGCCCGACGCCGTAGCGCTCCGAGAGCTCGTCCTCGCTCAGGCCCTCGACCACGTCCCGCAACAGCAGCGCGGTTTTGAGCGCCGACAACCACTCGTGGAAGTCGCCCTCGAAATCCGTGACGTCTTTGGCAATCCGGTCGGCATTGCGGATGGCGAACTCGCTGATGTCGCCGGCCTCGTCATCCCGGACGTACTCGGTCCGCAGGTCGGGCGTGTCGCAGATGATCTCCAGGACCGTCAGCGGCCCGACCTGTTCCAGGCCCGCGGCGCGTTCCAGCGCGGCGACGACATCCGTCCCGGTCGTCGGATCCACGTACACCCGAGAAACGAGCGCGCCGAGATCGGTGGCTTCGAGACCGTCCTTGCCCGACGCCAACAGCCCCACCGCCTCGAGAGACGCGATCGCGTCCGCCACGTCCTCATCGAGCGTTTCCACGCCATGCTGGTGGGCGTAGAACGTCTCCTCGAGGACGCCCCGGAGTTCGGCTCGCGAATCCACGCCGCCTGCGGCGACCGTTGCGAGGACGTGCGTGCGAAGGGGCCGGGGGGAGGGGAGTTTCGACTCGACCGGTTCGGGCTCGGCTTTGAGGTACCGTGCCCGAACGTCCGCGGGATCGTCGCGACCCGCCACGAGGACTGCCTCGCCGTACGGATCCAGGCCGGGACGACCGGCCCGGCCCATCATCTGGTGGACCTCCAGCGTCGGCAAGGGCGAGGGGCCGTCGTCGGTGTACCGCCGGAGGTCACGAACCACGACCCGGCGGGCGGGGACGTTTACACCAGCCGCGAGCGTGGGCGTCGCACAGATAACCTTCACCTCGCGGTCGCGAAACGCCTTCTCGACGGCCAGTCGGTGTTCGGTCCGCAGCCCGGCGTGGTGGAAGGCCACGCCCTGGGCGACGGCCCGGGCAAGCGCCATCCCGGCCCCGGTCCGGGCCGTCTCGCGGATTTCCTCGGTGGCCTCGCCCGGGAACGCGAAACCAGTCTCTGCGAGGTCGGCCGCGAGCTCCCGCGCCTCCCGACGGGACCGGACGAAGACCAGGCACTGCCCCCCGTCGTCCACGGCGTCACTGACGAGGGCTTCCGTCGGTTCGTCGTCCACCGAAACCTGCCGTGGCGCGCCGTCCTCGAAGGCGATCGTGCCATCGGCAAAGATCCCTCGCCGGAGTTCGACCGGGCGCCAGTCGTCAGCAACGAGCGTCGCGTCGAGCCAGTCCGCGATTGCAGCCGCGTTCCCGACAGTCGCCGAGAGCCCGACGATCTGAATGGTGGGTGCTCGGCGCCGAATCCCAGCCAGCACCATTTCGAGGGTCGGTCCTCGCCCCTCGGCGTCGAGCAGATGAATCTCGTCGACGACCACACAACCGACCGCTGCCACCCAGTCGGCGTCGTTCCGGAGCGCGGCGTCCACCTTCTCGCTGGTGGCGACCACGATGTCCTCGCCTGCCAGGTCCGCCTCGGTCGCGTCGTAATCGCCGGTCGCAATGCCGACGCTCACGCCCGGCAGTGCCGAGAATTCCTCGTACTTCTCGGTCGCCAGGGCTCGGAGGGGAACCACGTACAGCGCGGGGCCATCGGCGGTCAGCATCGCAACCTGGGCCACGAACGTCTTCCCGGTGGCAGTCGGGACGGCGAGAACCGCGTCTTCACCCTCGGCCACCCCCGCTTCAATTGCCGCAGCCTGCGGAGGGTACAGTTCACCGATCCCCTGCTCCCGGAAGTGGTGGAGAAGTGCCCCATCGAGCGGTATGGCGTCGATTTCCACATCGTCACTCCGGCGCGCTGATATTTAAGGATCGGGTCATGTCGGTCCGCGAGGCGCCGGTAGCACATCCTTCCCAGGGCGCCAACGGCACCGCAGCGTTGGAGGACGGGCCATCAAGATGTCGGAAGACATTTGAGCGGAACGGCGTTGGACACTCGTATGCCCCCCTCCCTCGACCGTTCCCTCCAGGATATTCGCAACATGGAGCGGCGGTCGTACATACGGGCCCTGGTGATCGTGCTGGTGTTCGCTCTCCTGGCAAGTGCGACCGCGCTCACACTGGCCTACGAACCGCCGGAACTCCAACCGGGGAACGTCGACCAACAGGCCAACGGAACGACGATCGTCGCTGTCCAGGGCTTTCACTTCCAAGGTGAAGGGAACAAGAAGAAGCCAGCCCGATTGGTCGGCCTCAATTCGACCGGGAACGTCAGCTGGATTTACAGCGGGACCAAACGCGGCGCGTCGTGGTTCTACGACTCCGATCCGCTCCAGAACGGCGACATCCTGGCAGTGAACACGATGCAGCAATCGGGCCAGGGGGTGACGAAGGTCTATCGGCTCGATCCCCAGACGAAAGAACGGGCTTGGGAGGTCACCCTCGAACTCACCGATACGCATGACGTCGACCTCATCAACGGCGATCAGTTGCTCGTGGCCAACATGCGCCAATGGAACGAGTCGTCAGGGGTGAGCAACGACCGGCTCGCGATTTACGACATCTCGGGGATCATTAACGGGACCCAAGAGGCGGTGAGCGAGGACGACATCGTCTGGGAATGGCACTTCAAGGACCACTACCCCAACTCGACGGACGGCGGCATGAAGGACGACTGGACGCATGTGAACGACGTCGACAAGATCGGCCCGGGGCGGTACCTGGCCTCACCGAGGAACTTCGACCAGGTGATCGTCGTGAACCGAACCACGGACGAGATCGAATTACAGCTCGGGAGCGACGGGGACATCGATACCCTCCACGAGCAGCACAACCCCATGTACCTCGAAACCGAGGACGGGACGCCGACGATCCTCGTCGCCGACTCTGAAAACGATCGCGTGGTCGAATATACTCGCACGGAAACAGACTCAGGGGACGGCGAGTGGGAACGGGTCTGGACGGTCGGCGAGGATCAACTGAATTGGCCCCGCGATGCCGACCGACTCCCGAACGGGAACACCCTGATCGTCGACTCGATGGGCCACCGTGTTCTTGAGGTGACGCCAACCGGTCAGATCGTCTGGGAGTCCTACGTTCCGTGGGCTCCTTTCGACGTCGAACGGATGGTCTATGGGGACGAAGGGCGGATGGTGTACGAAGATCCCAACGACGCGCCCACCATGCGCGACAAGGGCGTGTCGGGAACCTACGAACTCCGGAACAGTTCCGGGCTGACGCCGGGGACTGAAGGCGGTCAGCAAACGTTCCCGCAGTGGCTGAAGGCGACGTTTGGCGGGACGCCGATCGATGGACCGGTATTCGGTTTCGCAGAGGCGTGGGAAAGCGGCGCCCAGTGGATCAAACCGGTCTGGCTCTCCCCGTGGGCGTTCGTCTACCTCACAGTGGCCGCCGTGGTGATCCTGCTCTGGTCACTCGCCGAAATCGTCTTTCACCGTCGGCGGATCAGCCACGTCGCACGACGGACCCTTGGGCGACTCGCTTGACTTCCTCCCCGCGCTAAAGCGCGAGGCTTCCACCTCGCACTTCCGTAAGGCGAGGAACACCCGACCGTGTCGACACCGAATCCGGTCCTGCAGCTCACTCACACAGATTCGTGGCGTTCATTGCAGTCCCCTTCCTACCCGGTCGTATGGCCGACATCGAACTGTACACGTTGTCAGGGTGCCCCTATTGTGCGAAAGTCGAGAACAAACTCGAGGACCTGGGCCTGGAGTACGAGGCCCAGGAGGTCCCACGCTCTCACGACGACCGCGACGAGGTCGAGGAGATTAGCGGCCAGACCGGTGTTCCGGTACTCATCGACCAGGATCACGGGGTCGAGGGGATGCCCGAAAGCGACGACATCGTAGCCTACCTCGAAGAGACCTACGGGAACGGCGCGTCAGCCTGACCGTACTCAGGCTGGTTTTTCCTCTCCGCGTTCGCGGATCAGTTCCCGGAGGCGCTCGGGGTCGAGGTCTTCGAGTTCCTCACGCTCGATAATCGCGGTCCCCTCGACGGACTCGTGTTTCGCGTGGTCCGTGAAATATACCGACCGGGTAAGGGTCACTCGACCGATCGAACCCATGATCCGGGCCCGCTTTTTCGCGTTCTTCGTGAACTCGGAGTGGCCGGTGAGGACCGTTTCCTCGCGTTCGACCTCGTCCTCACCGACGGCCTTGAACGGCGCGCGGAATGTCGGATGAACTTCGAATCCGGCCCGCTGCAGGACCGTGACGACCCGTTCGTCGTCCGGGTCTGCCTCCGGGCCATCCGGTGGCGGGTCCGCGTCATTGACCGCATCGCCACCCTCGAGGACCTCGACGGGACTGTGCAGGTCGCCCCCGAACAGTTCCTCGAGTTCCATCGCGACCTCGATGCTGGCGTTCATGCCGTCCTCGTACTTGGAGACGGTCCGGCGAGACACGCCCAGTTCATTCGCGAGTTGGCCGAGGCTCCACTCGCGATCCTGGCGCTTGTCCTCGAGAACGTCACCGTCGATGTTCACGTAGAGCCCACCTGGCGCGGCGTAGACGAGGGGGAGGACACCCTCGACAAACAGATCAAGCGCGGAATCCGGCGAAAGCACCGGGACTCCATGTCTGAAGTACACCACGCCGCGCTCGAGGTCCTCGTCGCGCGTTCGCAGCCCGATCATCAGAGCCGTCGCGTCGAGATAGCGGGAAAGTCGCCGCATTTCGGCGCCGGTCTCGCCGTCGAACGCGTCGACGTTCGCGAGAATCTTGAGCAACACCCGATCGTCCCCGCGACGCGCGGCGAGGTCGAAGCTCTTCGGACGAATGGCACACCGGTCGCTGACGACGAATCCCGCGTCCTCAAGCATCGCGGTGACGTTACCGACCAGTGCCGATCGGGACATATCCGTATCTAAGTGCCCCTCTTCGTATATATGTTTTGCCCTTCCGATCCGTCGCAGTCTTGCGATTACCGGTGGAACCGCAATGACGTTCTTTCTCGGCGTGAGGACGGGCCCCGGCAAACGAAACCCGGAAATATGCGACGAGAAAAGGGCCAGACGAACCGAGATGACGATCGTCGGCCTCGACGATACCGATTCGCGCGACCGTGGGATGTGCACGACCTACGCCGCCGCACGGATCGCCAAGCGAATCGAGGCGGCCGGCGGGGAGATCCACGACCGCCTCCTGATCAGACTGAACCCGGCCGTCGAGCACAAAACGCGAGGGAACGCTGCGCTCGCGGTCCACACCGATCTCGACGCCACGGAGGTTCTCGAAATCGGCCGCGACGAAATTGACGACGCGGCCGAGACGCGCGATCGAAATACCAATCCGGGACTGGTGGTCGCACCCGGTTCAATTGACGAGATTCCACCGGCAGTCGTCGATTTCGCCCGCCACGCGGTTCGCCATCATCACGATCTGGCCGACGCCGAGGCGCTGATCGAGGACGTGGGGTATCGCTTCGCGAGTTGGAAGAACGCCCGCGGCCTGATCGGCGCGCTCGCGGCCGTCGGGGCGGACGCCCCCTTCGAGGACTGGACCTACGAGCACATCGCCTACCGACCGCGGACACGCTGGGGAACGCCCCGAGCGGTCGACCGCGAATCCGTGTTCCAGGCCGCCGACGGGGGCTACCCGGAAGCCTGGGACACCGTGGACCGCGTCGAGGGGCAGGCAGTGTGCGTTCCGAACGCCCCCGGCCCGATTCTCTATGGCATCCGTGGGGATGATCCGGAGGTCGTCCAGGCAGTCGCGGATGGGATCGAATCCGAACCGATCGAAACGACCGCCCTGTTCCGGACCAACCAGGGGACCGACGCCCATCTCATCGACGCGACGGTGCCCGAGGTCGAGGACGGTCAGTCCTATCGGGTCGACGGGACAGTGGTCGACGCACCCGAGACGAGGCACGGTGGGCACGTGTTCCTGAGGATTGCAGACCACGGTCAGTCGCTGCGCTGCGCGGCCTTCGAGCCGACAAAACGCTTCCGGGACCGGGTGCGGAGCCTCCGCGAGGGCGACCGGCTGACCGTTTGTGGCGAGGTCTCCGACGGGACGCTCAAACTGGAGAAGTTTGCCGTCCGCGAACTCGAACGGACCGAATCTGTCGTCCCCGAGTGTCCCGACTGCGAACGGTCCATGGAGAGCGCCGGGCGGGACCAGGGGTATCGATGCCGGGACTGCGGCACGGACGCCCCAGGGAAAATCGAACGGCGCGTCAATCGCGACATCGAACGTGGCTGGTACGAGGTTCCGCCATGTGCGCGTCGACATATCGCCAAACCGCTCATCAGAGGCTTTTTCGATGCACCGACTCATCCGGAGCGATGACCAACAGGGGCCCCCGACCCAACACATTCGCCTGCGTATGTAATAGGGGACAGCGAGGGTGGATCGTATTCTAATTTTCAACGAATATTCACACAAGAATGGCAGAAGGCCCCACCGAAACCACGAAATATTTACCCCCGCGGAAGAGAGGTACCACCGTCGATAGGTGCGAACTGG
>JBKEGM010000059.1:0-11019 GCA_046710005.1 Natrialbaceae archaeon | reverse complement strand
GACGCCGATGTCGAGCGGTTCCAGAAAGCCCTCGACATTGCCCTCCAGGACCCGAACGTCGGCTCCGCGTTGGTCCTCTCGGCACCGACTGCGGTCATCGACTACGAACGGGCCTCCGACATGGTCGCCGACATGTCGGAGAAACACGGCCTCCCGATCGCGGGCTGTCTGATGGGCGGCGAACGAGCCAAGAAGGCAAACGATGCGCTCAAGGAGTACGGCATCCCGAACTACTTCGACCCATCCCAAGCCGTCAAGGCCATCGAAGGTCTGACGCAGTACGCCAACACCCGGAGAGAGGAGATCCCCGAACCGACCGAGTTCGACGTGGACCGCAAACGGGCCCGCGAGATTCTACACCGGGCAAAGGAAGGCGAGGACAACCGCCTCGGCGTCGAGGCGATGGACCTGCTCGAGGCCTATGGGATTCAGACGCCGACCGGCGACATCGTGGATTCGCCGGACGATGCCTTCGACGTCGCTGAAACCGTCGACGGCCCGGTCGTCATGAAGATCGTCAGTCCGGACATCCTCCACAAGTCCGACATCGGGGGGGTCAAGGTCGGGGTCGAACAAGAGGACGTCAGGGATGCCTACGAAGACCTCATTACGCGGGCGCGCAATTACCAACCAGACGCCAACATCATCGGCGTCCAGGTCCAGGACATGATCGATCTCGACGACCAGACCGAAACGATCGTGGGCATGAACCGCGATCCGCAGTTCGGCCCGCTCGTGATGTTTGGACTGGGCGGTATCTTCGTGGAGATCATGGAGGACACCTCCATCCGGGTTGCCCCGGTCTCCGAGAAGGAAGCGACCGAGATGGCCGACGAAATCGAAGCGGCACCACTGATCCGCGGCGCTCGGGGTCGTACCCCGGCCGATGAGGACGCGATCATCGAGACGATTCAGCGCCTTTCACAGTTGGTGACCGATTTCCCGGCCATCCTCGAACTGGACATCAACCCGCTCGTTGCGGGTGCCGACGGCGTGGAAGCCGTCGACCTGCGGCTCACCGTGGACACTGATCAACTATGACGAAAACGATTCTCACCACCTCACTGGACGAAGGAACGGGAAAGACGGCCATCACGCTCGCGCTAGCCACGTTGGCCGAGGACGAAGACGCAAACGTCGGCTACATGAAGCCAAAGGGGACGCGCCTCCAGTCGAGCGTCGGCAAGACCCTCGACGAGGACCCCATGCTGGCCCGGGAGATGCTTGATCTCGACGCCGAGATGCACGAACTCGAGCCGGTGGTCTATTCACCGACGTTCATCGAGCAGGCACTGCGTGGTCGCGAGGACGCTGAGGCCCTTCACGATCGTATCGTGAACGCCTTTGCCGATCTCTCCGAAAACCGCGATCTCATGATGGTCGAGGGCGCCGACACCGTCTCGACCGGCGGCATCGTGGACCTTACGGACGTCAAAGTCGCCGAGATGCTCGAAGCCAAGACGCTGCTGGTCTCGAGTTACGAACAACCCGGCGACGTCGACGACGTCATCGCCGCCGCAGAGACGCTCGGTGACGACCTGATCGGCGTCCTCTTCAACAAAGTTCCCGACCAGGCCTACGACTCGCTCGAAGAAGACGCCGCTCCGTACCTCGATGGCAAGGGCATCGACGTCCTTGGCATTGTGCCAAAAGAGCAGGAACTGGCTGGCGTCACGGTGGGCGACCTGGCCGACGAACTTGGCGCCGAGGTGCTTACCGAGACGTCGATGGATAGCTACATCGAGCGGTTCCAGGTGGGTGCGATGAGCAGTGAAGAAGCCCTCCGGTATTTCCGCCGGTCCAAAGATGCCGCCGTTATCACTGGCGGTGACCGTGCAGAGATACAGACCGCCGCACTGGAGGCCCCTGGCATTCGAGCCCTGATCCTCTCGGGGGGTCACCGACCGTCGAACGCCGTGCTTGGGAAGGCCGAGGAGCAAGACGTTCCAGTTCTGCTCGTCCAATCGGATACCCTCACTGCCGTCGAACGGGCTGAAGACGTCGTTCGAGGCGGGCAGACCCGGGACGAGAAGACGGTCGAACGGATGTCGGAACTCCTCCACGATCACGCCGACACGGACGCCATTATCGGGAAATAAGGTTCGACTCGGATTATCGACACCGGATTCGCTGCACCCTCGGTGCGATTTTTTGGAGTCCCCTGTGGAGTAGTGAAACGGTTAGTCTTCAGTCTCTGACAGTCGTTCCACCCGGTTCGCCAGTGCGGCATTCATGTCCTCGATTCCCTCTCGAACAGTGCTTCCCAGAACACCCATTCCTGGCAATGCAAGCGCGCCATCGAGGCGCTCTCTCTGGACGACCCGAACTCGCTCCCCCTCGGTGTCGGCGGTCAGTTGCTCGATCTGGATGGCGTGTTCGGTGGTGATGACGCCCTTGATTGACCCTCGCCACCGGAGTTCCCGTTCTTCTTCGACGACGCTTACCCTGGCTCGAAACGGGACCCGCACACCCCCCGGAAGCACGAGGTGAAATCTGAGGCGTTCACCGATTTCTGCGGCTCCCGTCGCCCGGACGAGCGTGGGGTTCCACTCACTGTACGAAGAAAAGTCCGTAATGACGCTCCAGACGGTCGGGGCGTCCGCCGAGATTGTCCTCGAGACGTACGTTTCCCACCCCATATCGACATTTACGCCGGGAACAGTGAAAACTGCTGTGTTGGGCCAAGACAACAGGTACCTGATTACGGCCCGACCGGCCACACCGATTGTTCGGTTACCAGCAGCTAGAACGTTCATTTCGGACGATCGTCCGGGCAAGACGATCGCCCACAAACGCCGGTTGTCAGAGGCACCCGGCAATGAGATAATTGATACTGCCAATATTTATGCTCATTCCTCGGTGTACCACCGACGCGATGAATATCCATATAAATTCGTTATGGCCGTTTACATACAATCATGTCATCTCTTCGAATGGACCGGCAAAGTGTCGGGGGTATCCCCGATGGGGTTTCCGAACAATTACCTCACGGCACGTACCATTACAAAACCGTGTTTCCGACGATCGACTATCTCGAATGGATGTGGGGTCGTCCCAGCGAAGCAACACACGATCTCGGATCGAGCGATCTGCACGGCGGGCGGGACGGCAGTGGGCCGATTCCCAACCGCCTCCGAAACCTCGATGACCCCGAGGGTATCACCCTCGAGGAGCAACTGGCGTCAATATACGACGTCGACGGAGAGTCCGTCCTGGTCACGGCCGGTGCAAGTACAGCAAACGCGCTCGCAACCGCTGGGGCCATCGAACGCACGACGGCAGACCCGAGAGCCCTGATCGAGAAACCGGGATACGAGCCACTCGTCGCGACGCCCCAGGGATTCGGTGCTGCCATCGACCGATTCGAACGCCCGGCAGCAACGGCGTATCCACTCGATCCAGAGCGCATCGGAAACGCCCTAACCCCCTCGACGGCACTGGTCACTGTCACGAACAGACACAACCCAAGTGGCAGGGCCGTCTCACGAAAAACGCTCGGAGCCACGGCTGAGAGTGTCGCCGATTCGGGTGCCTGCTTCCTCGTCGACGAGGTCTACTCCCCGTTCGTTCTCGCAGATTCGGTGCGCGATGGACCCTTCGGAGGCGTTTCAGCGGTGGGACTGGAAAACACCGCCATTACTGGCTCCCTCACGAAGTTCTTGGGACTCGGTGGGCTTCGGGTTGGATGGGTAATTGGCGACCCGTCGGTTATCGAGGACGTCCGACGAATCGCGCCACACTTCCCGGCAGTGGCCGATCCCAGTCGCAAACTCGGCCGACGGGCCCTGGCCCACTGGGAATCACTTGCTACCGAGACGCGGACGCATCTCGAACGCAACTACGATCGGCTGACTACCTTCATCGAAAGCCGCGACGACATCGAGGGAAGCGTCTTCGAAGGCACGAGTTTCGCGTTCGTTTCCCACGAGGACGTGGACGGAACCCACCTGAGCGAAAAAGCGTGGGAGGCGGGCGTCCTCGTCGTCCCCGGCCGATTTTTCGGCGACGAGAGTGCCGTCCGCATCAGCCTCGGCGGGAGTCCGGCCACAATGGATGCGGGCCTGGCCGCGTTCGGGAAGCTACTGGATTCCCTCTGACCCTCGAACTCACGTTCGGGAACTCCCTGTGAGCGTCTGACCAACAATTAAGGCCTCGCCCCAATACCACCCTTTATGGACCGAACTCCACAGGAGATTACGACGCTCGTCGGGCGGGAGGTGTACTCGAATAACGGCCTCTTCGTAGGCGAAATCGAGGACGTGCGCCTCGACGTCGATGGAGAAGTCGTTACCGGGTTGGCGCTGGGGGAATTGAACGGGACGTTCTTCGAGGAACGAGTCGGTGACGCCCGGGGCGTCATCATTCCCTATCGATGGGTGAGGGCCGTGGGTGACGTCGTGCTGATCAACGACGTGGTCGAGCGGCTTGGCGACACCGAAGAAGAAGGCGGGGCGATCGTTTAGTTCCCGTTTGCGCTTTCGCTACTTTCTACGCCCATCGCGTCGAAGAGTTTGGTAGTGACGGCTTCTTCTGTGAGTTTGAGCAGCGTGTCCCGGTTCTCGCCACTGGATTGGATGCCAGTGAAAATGCCCAGCGAGATCTCCGCATCCGCTTGGGTGGAGTGGCCACTCGCCTCGCCGATGTCAGCGTAAGCGTCCTGCAGGGCCTTCCCGATATTGACCCGAATGTCCTTCGAACGGGCGGCGACGTAGATGGTTTCCTCGGCAATGCCGAACACGGCAGAAGTCGTGATGCCTTCGAGGTGGAGGAGTTGCTGGGCCGCCTGGGTGAGGGCCTCGCGGTCGCTGATGAATCCGGCGTTGGAGATAAGGTGACTCCCCTGAACTTCGCGGTTTTGAATGGCCTCGGCCAACACGTCGAGCGTTTCGGGCGACATCGAGGGCGACTCGACCTGTTCTAACGTGTCGTGGTTCGCGAACGGATAGAGATACGCTGCCGCCGTCAGGTCACCGGGGGTGGTATTACGTTTGAAATCTAAGGTTTCGGCGCGGATGCCATACAGCAACGCAGTCGCCACCTCCTCGCTGACCTTCATATCGAATTCCTGAATGTATTTCGTCATGATCGTCGACGTCGATGCCATGTTGGGCCTGACGTCGACGAAGTCAGCATCGAAGTCCTCCTCTGGTTCGTGGTGGTCGACCAGAATATCGACTGGCATCTCGATCGATTGCTCCGTCGCCTTCGCGTGATCGACGACGGCAAAGGTATCGTACTGGTCCTCGTCACCGGAATTGTCCCACTCGTTCAGTTCGAGTCCCAACAGATTGACGAATGCACGATTTTCCTGGTGACCGATGTCCCCAAAGTAGAGAATATCGGCCTCGACCCCCAGGTGATCGGAGATGGCTTGCAATGCGGCTGCACTCGCGATCGCATCGGGGTCTGGACTCTCGTGGACGATAATCCCCAATCGTTCGTCCGTCTCCTCGATCTGTTCGCGGAGTTGTCGGACCTTGAATTCGAGTTCGCCCGATTCGATCGACCGAAGCGCGGAATTGGCGATAACCGTCGACGGATTGATCGTCACGTCGGCCCCGAGTTCGGACAGTTCGTCTGCCGACACCGGATCACTCGCCCGGGCCACGACATACTGGTCGCCGTTTCGCTCCCGGATGTTCCTGACAGCGTCCTTGTTCGCCTCGACGTCGGAGGCCAGAATGAGGACGATGTCACAATCGGCGATCTCGTCGGCAATTGACGGCTCAGCGATGTCCGCCGTCTCTGCGTTGAGGTCCTGATCGCGGAGGGTCTCCACTCGGCTCTCGTCCTTGTCGATAATGAGAACGTTTTTCCCATGCTCGACGAGGTCATCTGCGACGGCGTGGCCCACGCTTCCACAGCCCAGGATGGCATACGAGGACGTCGAAGACGGGGCTACCCCTGTACTCATGTGACTTCCACCTCTGGCCGGATACTACTTAATTGCCGCGGCATCGGGAAGTCGAGGGGGCTTTAGAATCCAAAATATAACGGGTCCTGCAACTCGAACCCCAATGGGGTCGTGCGAAAAGAGAAACGTATTTCCGTTTCACCGCGCAAAATCGACTCGCGATGGGCCGGTAGCTCAGTTAGGCAGAGCGACGGACTCTTAATCCGTCGGTCAGGGGTTCAAATCCCTTCCGGCCCGCTTAGATACTAAACGCTCAGTAGTCGGGGATATTGCGGCTCTCAGCCCTTCTTCCGGATGTTTCTGAGTTACTGCCAGCGTAATATAGGCCGTTTCGTCAGGAGAGTTGGTTCCGCTCCTGAGCGCAGGTTACTGTAGTTTGGTGGTTGACTGTAGCTATCTGATCTGCAAGGCCACAGTGATCGCCACTCAGGGAGGCCGGCTTCTCGATGGTTCCAGCACTTCCTTTCCGGGCGTTTATACTGTTAGGTAGATACAGATGACCAATAGAACAAATACCGAAGACCAAGAAGATCTGAGTTGAATACTCTCATGGAGTTGATCGAATGGATAGTGTGGTTGGTCGCAAGTATTGGATGGATGCTTGATTGGGCCTCGACTGTCTGGCCAAATGAGGAACTCCCTGAACAAAATCCATTTGTCATACAGCTATTCGGCGAATATCCAGGTCCAGTAATTTTTGGTCTTGGAAAAGCAGTAGGTTTAGTGATCGCCGGGGTATTGTATATCATTGCCAACAACTTATTTCATTCATACAGCTATCTACCAACCTCTTTGATAGGGATTAATACAATATTGTTCATCCCATCTACAATTGGTATTGTAGGATGGCATGGCTTCCTACATAACTTACGTCCACATATATTCACTTAAAAATAATTTCTTGGGTGCCGATGATACGGATTGAACCAGATTTTGATGAGGCTCCGACCATTATAGTTTGTGAATCGTGTGGCCACTCAATGAAATACATGCTCCCACTTTCTGACGTCGAATTTGGCGAATGTCACAAATGTGGTGGAACAATGACGACAATGTTACTTGAAGACCAGCCTGATGATACTACTCAATCTAAACTAACGGATTACTGATTTGATTGGGGGTTTGTTGGCGAAGGAGGGGACTAATCTTGAAAGCGTGCAGGAAGCTAACAAAGAAAGAACCGCCTGAAGCAAGCGATTATTGAACAATTGACCTGAGCGGCCGCACGGTTCCTCCCCGAGGGGCAATAGCACTCGGCGTCAGGTGCTGTCAGCGGACTCGGGGTCGATAGTCCACTCAGCAATGACAGCAGAGAAATCGTCGCCATGGTAGATGATCTTGACCGTATCACCAGCCTCCAGGACGTTGTACGATTTCTCACGGTTTCGCTCTTGAATGACCAGTCGCTGCCCGGCCGTTACGTTCTGAGCCCACTCCAGGACGACCCCCGGATCAGAGCCATCCTCATCACCAGGCACGCCACCACATGTCCCGTTCGGTGAGACGCGCTCTCCGTTCACTCTGCACGGTTTATTCAAATCGTTGAATTCGTCAGCATCGACCTCAATGACGAGACCAGGGACCTCGAACCCCGGATTCGTGCTCTCACTGTCCGACGTTTCGTTATACACTGTGACGCCATCGACGACTACTTCCAGTCGCTCGCGCTTTAAACGGTCACCACCTGCGTGCTTGATTACCACGGAGTCGTTTTTTGCAACCCCGTCACCGAAGTACTTGGTCTGGAACTCGAAATCCGTAACGGGCGCTGGTTCTTGGGGAGGCAGACCGAACTGCGGCACGACCAGCGCGACTGAGACGACGGCGGCAAACACGAGAGCGACCATCAAAGCGACGCTAAGGGCTGATGAAGCACCCCGACTGGAACGTTGGGAGGCGTTCCGATTCGAGGGCGAACCGTCCTCGTGCTGATCGTGGGGTATCCTCAATTGTAAGCAGAACGATTCATGGTCAGAAGTTAAATAATTGATGGAACCCCGGACTACTTGCTACTCACCGACAACGATAGAAATTCCCCGAATCACCCATCCCCGACACCGACCAAGGCTTCAGATCGTCCCGACCTCGATGGACAGACGATCCCCTGGAAAACCAGCAATCACCCCCAGTCTGACACTGACAGGGACTGTCTTCCCACGGACGTCGAAACGGACAACCTCATCGATACTGATCTCAACGATCAGCAAAAGGGCGGAAAATATGGGCGGGAGTTCATCGACGACTGGTATGTGGCGACTATGAACCAATCATCCAGTCACCAG
This sequence comes from Natrialbaceae archaeon, assembly GCA_046710005.1. Lineage (GTDB taxonomy): Archaea > Halobacteriota > Halobacteria > Halobacteriales > Natrialbaceae > DATFIX01. Next base: position 2,823 of record JBKEGM010000059.1, on the reverse strand, counting down.
AATGGCCTCGAACAAACAGGGAATCTTTTCTTCCAATTAATTCCCTCCGACGTCATCCGAATATTTCTCCAACACAAACGTCTCGGCTGTCGATAGTTGTTCTCCGTCGACTCGATCATCGACAGTGATCGACAGCTGGTACTCCCCCAGTTCGTCTTCCGCACTCGTTTCCAGCCCCTGCCAGAATATCAGGATACTGCCGTCCGCATCCTCCCAGCGCTTTTTGCTCACCACCGGTTCCCAGGTATTTCCGTACGGTGTCTCGATGTCGAACGTGAAGGTGAGTTTCGCTATGCCGTCCTCAGTGGTCGGTGGGTACCCCAGTTCCAGATACACCCAGACATCCTCCCCTCGTTGGTAGGTGTTTTGCTGCTTCGGGTCGTACTCGTCGGGGCCGGGCGGTTTCGCCGCAGTAAACACGACTTCCTCGAACTGAAAGTCGCCGCCAGACGACGGCAAGTAACCACACCCAGACAACGGCATACTGGCGAAAAGGGCTCCACCACCGATCAGGACCCGCCTCCGTGATACCATAATCAAGGTACTCGACAGGAACTGTTAAAAATTTTCAAACCGTCGGATATGCTCACCCGAGAAATCTCGAATCCATTAATTGCCACCGCCACGAGTCACAGGAACTGATTACTCGACCACACGTTCTGATCTGGTTTAAATCCAGGTGAGAAAACCGACCGAACAGTTTGATCCGGCACCACCGTTCGTTCGATACAAGCGCTACCCCAGCGAGACAACGATCCGGGACAGCCAGTCGGTGCAGACAGGCGCCCGGCTTACTCCTGGGGCTTGTAGTTCGGCGCCTCGTCGGTAATCACGACGTCGTGGGGATGGTTCTCCTGCTGGCCGGCCTGAGAGACACGGACGAACTCGGCGCGCTCCTTGAATTCGGGAATGGTGCCGGCACCGACGTATCCCATACCACTCTGCATACCACCGACGAGCTGGTGGAGTTCCTCCTTGAGGGGTCCTTTGTACGGCGTGGCGGCCTCGACCCCTTCCGGAACGTACTCTTCGTCCTGGTCGGGTTCCTCCTTGAGGTACCGGTCGCTATCACCCGATTTCATCGCACCAACCGAACCCATGCCGCGGTACTGTTTGTACCGCTTGCCCTGCATCGTAATGACACGGCCGGGGGCTTCCTCTGTCCCAGCGAAGTACGACCCAAGCATGATAGCATCGGCGCCGGCGGCAATGGCTTTGATTGCGTCGCCCGAGTATCGGATCCCGCCGTCGGCAATAACGGGCACGTCGTGGTTGCTCGCCACGTCCGCAACCTCGGCGACTGCGGAGACCTGGGGCATACCTGCTCCGGAAACAACACGGGTCGTACAAATGCTCCCTGGGCCAATGCCAACCTTAAGACCGTCTGCGAAATCCACGAGTTCCTTCGCCGCTTCGCGGGTGCCGATGTTCCCCACCACGACGTCGGCCTCGACGGACTCCTTGATGTCGCGAGCACCCTCGATGACGTTCCGGTTGTGAGCATGGGCCGTGTCGATGAAGATAACGTCAACGCCGGCCTCGTCCGCGGTTCGGGCGCGGTCGGGGTTGAACGGGCTGACTGCCACACCACACCGGAGGCGTCCCTGGTCGTCACGGACGGCCTCGTCGTACTCTCGGCGCTGCAGAATGCCCTGCATCGTCACCAGACCAATCAGCCGATTTTCCTCGTCCACGATGGGGACACGCTCGATTTTGTGCTCGTACATCAATTCGAGGGCCTCCCTGGCAGAGACGTCCGCCGATGTGGTGATGACCTCGTCGGTCATCGCCTCGCGGACGGCGTCACGATCGCCGACTTCCAGATACGGGCGGATGTCGGTGCCGGAGATGATGCCAAGGACTCGGTCGTCCTCGTCGACGACAGGCGCACCGCTGACGCCTTCGCCTTCCATCATCTCGTCGACCTGTCGAACGGTCTGTTTGGGGTCTGCCGTGACGACGTCCTCACGTCGAATGATGAGTTCGTCCGTGCGCTTGACCTGTTCGATTTCCTGGACCATTTCCTCTTTGTCCATATTCCGATGGATTACGCCCAGGCCACCGTGTCGAGCCATCGCGATGGCCATTTCGCTCTCGGTGACGGTGTCCATCGCCGCCGAGAGGACGGGGACCGTCACCTCGACGTTTTGGGAAACCTTTGTGGTGAGGTCGGCCTCATCCGGTTCGACGTGGCTTTCCTTCGGCCGGAGCAGGACGTCGTCGAAGGTCAACGCCTCCGGCACTTGGAGTTTCTCGGAAAACGGAGTCAGATCGGAAACGTCGTTCGCCATGTAAACTGTCCGAGACCCCTTCTCAAAAACGTTGCGAGACGCCGAGTCGTCTGTGGGCTGCTCTCAGGGGACAGGTCGGATTTGATGAGCGTTCCGATTGCGCACAGTGAAGTGGCCAAAGTAGATTCGAAGGACCTTCGATAATTTACCCTGATTAGTTATGGTCTCACGGTTTACTATCGATTACTACTTGATTTTGAATACTAATGAGTCTCACTGTCACGCAAGCTTTATTCACTTTACCCGATAGTATTGGAGTATGGACTCCGATAGTCCCGTCGTCGCACGCATCGCCGATTGGACGCAGTCGTCCAGCATCGCGTCCCCGCTCTTTTGTGCGATGGTATTCATGCGATCGACGTCGGAGTTCCTTCGAGATTGGCTTTCCACGAACCACGAAACGAACCTCGGAGCGACAACAACCAGGTTCACGTCCACCGGAGAGCCGAAATCTCACTACCCACGGCCAACGGGTTATGGTCGCCCATCGTAATCAGGAATGAGCCACTCCCAACATCCGATCGCGCTTCCC
>JBKEGM010000058.1:0-11025 GCA_046710005.1 Natrialbaceae archaeon | reverse complement strand
CCGCGCTCGATGATTGCCGTCTGGTCCTCGATTTTCGAGATTTCGGCGTCGAGGCCGCCGTCGATCCGTTCGAGTGCCTGTTCGACGCGCTTTGCGGTCTTCTTGCACCTGGGGCAACCAGGGCCGATGACTTCGATGTTCATGGGTTGTGGTGTGGTTGTTGGTCGGTTTGCTGTCGATACCTCAGACTATCAGGAGGCCCCAGATCAAGCCCGCACCGGTTGCGGCGACCGCCACGAGGCTGATGTACAGGGCCGTCTGCTTGGTCCCGATGGTCTTCCAGATGACGAGCATGTTCGGCAGCGACAGCGATGGGCCGGCCAGCAGTAGCGCCAGGGCCGGGCCGTCGGCCATCAGACCGTTGGTGTAACCGAACAGCGACCCGATGATCGGGACTTCCAGTAGCGTCGGCATGTACAGCACCGCGCCGATGACCGACGCCAGACCGGAGGACAGCAGCGTCGTCTGCCCGAAGATCCCTTCGGTCAGCAATCCGGGCGCAACCTTGTGGGCGACGAACGTTTCGCCGTTCCTCGTGATCGTCTCCAGCGGGCCCGTCCCCTGGGCGATGGCCGCGATCGCGCCAATGATGCCGATGACGAACGTCCCGGCGATCAAAAGCGGGAAGATCGTCCGGGTGAAGAACCACGTCTCCTGGAGCCATCCGTCGATCTCCTCGCGGTCGAACTGCGCGTACAGCAGATAGCCCAGCAGCACGAACAGCGGTGCGAGCAGCGGGGCCTTGACCGCCCAAGTGAGCAGGCCGGTCGCAGCGATCAGCAGGATCGCGACCTGACTGCCGAAAAAGCTGCCGGTCACCCACAGGGGACGGTCGCGCTCGGCGACGACCTGCCCACCGTCGGTTGCGACGGTCTGGCCCTCGGGACTCTCGCTGTCGTCGCCGCTGCCGAACACGAAGGCCATCGTCAGGCCGATCGCGGCAGCCATCACGATCGAGAAAACCGCTCGCGCACCGCCCAGCGGGAGTCCGAGGACGCGGGCGGTGAACACGATCGCCAGGACGTTGATCGCCGGGCCCGAGAACAGGAATGCCGTCGCGGGACCGATCCCCGCTCCCTTCTTGTAAAGCCCGGCGAACATCGGGAGGATCGTACAGCTACAGACCGCGAGCGCGACGCCCGACACCGACGCAAGGGAGTACGCATGGAGTTTCGGGGCGTCACTGCTCAGATACTTCTTGATGAATCGATCCGACAACACCGCGGAGATGCCCCCCGCGATGAAAAAGGCCGGCACCAGGCACGTGATGACGTGCAGCGTCAGGTACGACAGGGTCTCGTCGATCCCGGCGCGGACGACCGGCACGAGGATGTCTATCGACAGGGCCATTCCAAATAAAATTAGAACGGTATCCCTATATATACGCACCGGTTTCAAATTCTATTGGAATAGCTACGTTCGAGCGCCGAACCGGGTTTGGGGTCCGGTTCCCGGTGATCCTCTGGGGTTTGTGGAGCGATCACGCTGAGAACGCCTCCCGTGAGTTCTTCGGCGGATTTTCCGCTCACTCCGATCGGGAAAACGCCCGAACCGTGTCTCGCCCATCCTGAAACCGTTCTCTCTCGCCAAGACCCAGTCCAGTGAAAACATGATTCCAGTTCCGGTAATACAGTGGGACGTCGTCGTCGACGTAATTGACCTCGGCCCCCTCCAGTGATCCGTCTCGCGGGGGGGTATCGTCTTCCTCGTCCACCCTGGGCTTCTCGATTTCAGCCGTCACAAGCAGTTGGTTCGTGATTCGAACGAGTTCCTCGTACACCCACTCCGTGTCCGGGTGAAGGTGCTGGAGCGTTTCGACCGAGAATACGGCGTCGAAGGCTCGATTTTCGAAATCGCCAACGACGTTCTCGATAGCGTCTTGATAAAACGTCCCTTCGGCCGCGAGGTCGGGGTAGTGCTCTTCCATCACGTCGACGGCGTCTTCGTTAACCTCGATCCCGGCCACGTCCTCGTAGCCGTTGTCGTGGAGATGAGAGAGATGCCGCCCCGAACTACAACCCAATTCCAGAACGGTCGCGTCCTGCCCGACGAACCTGTCGAGGACCGCTCGGATCGTTTCGCTCGTCTCGTCGGGACCGTAGTAGGCGTAATATTCCGGCGAGTACTCCCCCGTTCGTTCCGCCCACTCTCGCCGGACCTCGTTAGAATCCACGTCTAATCACACCCGGCAACGCCTATATGTCCGTCGAATTTCATCCCTACAGTACCCTTCAGGGCACGACGATCCGGTGGCGGAGGTCCGGTTGCTGGTATTGCCCGCCATTCGTTCAGTGTAGTCCTACGGGACGCCGTCTCGATAATTGTTCCAGGTGGGGCTGTTACTTGGATGGGTAATCGCTTGCCAGGCCTTCATCGCGAACTCGAACCCATCACCGACTTCTCTTCGCCAGCGCTCGGCAGTCGAAACCTGCGGGAGTTCGGAGAACGTCCGGTTGAGTTTGACGACTGGGGGCTTTCGAGGTGCACTCGACGCAGACGCTGTACTGCCAGCATGGCAGGGTCGAAAACGCCCCGTCGAGTGAAGACTCGGTTGAGTATTCGGTTGTTGGAGTCGGGTCCGGGTCGATCATTGGCCACCGGATGGCTTCCAGAAACCAGTGGTGAGACGACCACGGTGCCAGTACTATTCAAGTTTGGACCGGAGAACAGCTACACGTTCCGGTCAATAACGGCCTTCGCGGCGGTCGCTTTCTCTTTCCAGCCGTAGCCTTCTTCGTAGACGTGACGTTTGTTGTCGACGACCTCCTCGGGCGTGGATTCCTCGAACCCACCCCGATCCCAGGCGCCACTCTCGCGGAGCCATTCGACGACCTGTTCGCGCGTCTCTGCCCAGGAGAGACCCACCATTTCGTAGTAGGCCAGGAGCGCAAAGATCGAGTTATCGTGACAGCCCGGTACCGATCCTTTCTCGTAGATCGTTCGAACCGGTTCGATCGTTGGTTCCGTCACGGCGTCCCGATACTCCTCGGGCGTTCGCAACACGAGACCCTCGTCGGTGTCTTCGATCCGCTGGCTCCTGACCAGTCGGTTCAATGCAGCGGCGTGGAGCGCGTCCCAGTCGCCCTCGGCAGCCGCTCTAAGGTCACCCTCTGGCATTGCCGTTTCAGCCCCGGCCAGAACCGCCAGGCTGTCGACGTACGCCTTCTCGATGGTCGTCCACTCGGTGCCGACGAACCGGCAGGAGGGATCGTGAAGGTTGTTCGTGCTCCGGCAGTCCGGGCAGGGGTACGCGAAGTGACGGGCCACGCGCGAAATCAGGGCTGGCCGATAAATGAGTGTACTGCTTCGTTCGGGTGACCCTCGAGCAGTGAGTTATTCCTGTTCCTCGGGTGTTCCACGGGCGAATGCTGCCTGAGTGCCCCCACTGTCGACGTGCGGTTTATCGATGAGGGCCTCGAAGTCGTCGACTTCGTCGTACTGGTCTCGGTACATGAGGGCGATCCGTCCGTCCCGGGTTACCTCGTAGAGGCCGGAGTGTTCGGCCGGACCGATCTTCCGCACCAGTCCGTAATCCGTCAAGACCGGCAAGCGTGTGTTGATGTTTTTGCGACTTTTCCCCACGTGGTGTTCGAGGTTCGTCGCCACGTTTCGGCCGTGTTGTTCGAGCGCTTCGAGGATCAGGAAGTCCGTCGGACGACGTAGCTTCATATTCCTTTGGTTGTTCACCCATGGAAATAAAATTATCTAATTCACATTGAAAACCCTTGGCGACTATTCAGCATTCCGCGGCGTATTTGTTTATCATCCGTGTTTAATAGGGTGTAAAATGAGTTTGCGGAACAGTCATTGGCGACTTGTGACGAGTGGGACCGTCGGTTTCTGTTTCCGCTTCGAGACGCCGAAGGGTGCCGACTATCTCTCGTCCGAGCGAGGAATTGACAACGAAACTGGGTCTCATTCCCTGACGTTCCTTTCGCGTTGAGGTGGGTCCCTATCGGCGACTATCTTCCTGGCCCATTCGAATTGAGAGCTCTCGAGCGGAACCGGGTTCGGCGGCTCGACCGACTGACCGTCGCGTTTATCCGGGTTCGCGCGGAAGTCCGGAGCGATGCGACGGCTCCACGCCCGATACCCGTTCCTCGAGGGGGCTCGCGAAGCCGTAGAGGGGGCCGAGGTCGATCTCGCGGAGTTGGTTATTCAAGAGCCACCCGTCGTCGAACGTGCCCGTGAGCGCGTCGTCAATGCCCTTACGTCTGGAACGACGGGTGATCCTCATCGGAACACGCGCGTCGAACTCCTTTCCTATCCTGTGGCTCGCGTCCTCGTCTCACTCGTTGACGAAGGGGCGATGGCATCCCTCTACGCACGTGCCGAGGCGGCGGACGGGGCCAACCGTCTTCGGTCGGATGTCGAGGACTCCACGGAGTTGCGTTCGACCGACGACAACCGGATGACGATCGATCGCCTTCTCCGGGAGTTCGATTTGACTGGAGCGACGATCGAAACCGTCGACGGACACCGATTGACGGTGGCTGCCTACCTCGACCTCGCAGCTGATCGGGATGGCGACGAATGGCGACTCGTTGGGCGGTCACTAAACGAGGGCTGGGTGCCGATCGACAGCGACGAACTGCTGACCTTGCTCGAAACGGCTATCGAGGCACGAGTCGCCGAGGGGCTCCCACTCCCTGTTCCCGAAGCTATCGCTGACCCCCTCGAGGACGATGTGGCCGCGATCAAGGCCGAACTGGACGATCACCAGTTCGCGCACTCGTTCGACGAGGCCATCCCCGAGCGATTCCCCCCGTGCATTCGCACCCTGGTCGATCGGATCCGAGACGGGACAGCGGTCCCCGACCACACCACCTTTGCCGTCGTTGGATTCCTCGCGGCGGCCGGGATGCAACCGGCAGAAATAGTGGCGCATTTCGGTCCGGACGCCGGGATCGACGATAGGACTGTGAAACGAGTGGCGGAACGCCTGGTCGACGAGGATTCGTGCGTGCAGTATCCGCCGCCGAGTTGTGCGACGATGCAGGCCTACGGCGATTGCGTGAATCGGGATGAACTCTGTGATGACGTCGGCCATCCCCTCGAGTACTACGAGGCACGTCTCTCGGGACAAAACGAGTAGTGCAATCGGCGGAACGGATCATACCAGTCACCTGCCCTCACATTCGGGCTCTTTATATCACTCGTCGTAATCCGCGTTTGCCAACACGTAGCCCACAGCAACGATTCCCAGGATGAAGAACACGAGGAGCCCGACGACGGCCAGCCCGCCGGTTTCAGTCAGATTGCCGTTGCTCGAAAACACCGATCCCAGATACAGAAGGAGGGCGATGAAAACGACCACCGGAAGGATGGCCGCGCCGGTTTCGACGATCGCCTCGCGCTCGATGTCCATGCCTGTTCGTAGCGATTCCTCGCACTGGGCAAAAGGGTGTCGAAGCGCGTACAAGGAATCGGTGGCCCAAGTGAAGTACCACGGGCGCGGTGGCCCGGGGCTTCGCCGTGGTCTCTGGCGCGAAGCCAGCGGAACGACCGGTGGCGAATTTAATTCCACCCGCGCTCGTCCCTGTGGGGACTCGCGTGGAACCGGTGACACCCGAACACACCGGGAGTGCCACCGCAACAGAGGTCGTCTGTTGCTGCCGTGGCGGGTGTGTCCGTGGGCGTCCGCCCCTTCACGTGGGCGCGACACAGGCCCGGCGCACCGCGTCTTACCCCGAGGTGGGTGCGCGGGTTTTGCGAGGCCGATAACGTGGGCTCCATACCATAGTAGGGCGTCCCGATACTTAAAAACAGGGACGCAGCCGAGCGTACGCGCTTCACCCCCGCCCACGGTGGGGCGGGGAACTCGCGCTGCTTTTCGTTTAGACATCGAATTCGACGGCACCCAGCTCCAGAAACGCCGTCTCGTAGCCTTCGTGGCGCGCGACCTGTGCCGGGAGGTCGCCCCGTATCTCCAGGCCATCGCCGGCAACAGCCGGGGGGACGACCATGCCGTAGTGGTAGCCAAGGTGCGGGTCGAGCGTCCGGTCGAGGCGACCGCTCGCGATTTCGCCGCCGTCGCGACGGAGCGTTGCGGCGAGGCCCATCGCCGGGATGATCAGTCCGTTGTATGGCGTTCGGGCTGAGACGGCGAGATAGGCGTCGTCCGGTCCGGCGCCGAACCGCTCGCCGTCATCAAGTACGGTCATCGTGAGGACGGCGTCGTCTGACGTTTTGGACCCAAGGACGCGACCGGGGATGGCCTCGCGTTCCGGTGCCTGACCGAGCGGCGGCCCGCCCATCGTCATCGGTTCGACTGCCGCCGCTTTGCCGGCCTGATCGGCCGTGGTCCGAAAGCCGATCTCCCGCTTCTTCGCTTCGGTGTACTCGAAGGCGATCGTCGCCGTTGCAGGATCGTCGAACTGACCTGCAAACGCCCCGGCCCGATGGATCGAGAGGCTGCCGATTTCGAGGGTGATCGCGTACTCGCCGTCGCCCTCCTCGAGGTCGAAATTGTCCCCGTAGTGGACGCCCATAGTTTGCGAAAGCATCGGATAGAGGACCTCCTGAGTCACGAGATCGCCGTCACGTGTTATTTCGGCCGTAACACTGGTTTCTGGAATCACGTGCCCGGTCTCGGGATCCCAGACAGTTGCCATGAGGTGGACGTCGTCGGCGTCTCGAATCGGCTGCCGAGAGACCGTTCGCCCCGATACCGTCCAGAACCGGTGAGGGTAGCTATAGGAGAGGGCCACACGAAACGGTCCCGCATCGCCGGTCCCAATGCCCGCCATCCCTTCGACGTGAGTGGGATAATAAACGCCGTCCGGGCGGTCGTCCAGGACTGGCGGGAACGCCAGCGGTTTGGTCTCCAGACCCCCAAACCCACCGATACAGCCCGCAAGGCCGACGCTCGTGACCCCCACCGTCGTGCCGAGGAATTCGCGTCGGTTCATCGGTTTCGTTTGGCATTCGAGGAAAAAACGCCTGTCGCTCCCGACAGGATTCTGCAACCCGGACAGTATCCATTTCCGATAAAATATCGACCGACCCCGCTCCGGATGACAACAGATGGCGACCAGGTGATGGGGTTACCGAGGCGTCTCCGCACAAGGACTACAGCATACGAGTCCGCAGGGTGGGGACCTCACAGTCAACCCGATTAGGCCCGGACGAATCGCATCTCGGCCTGACGATTGCTTCTAGACTGGTTCTTCGAGAAATAGGATCACCGCAGGAATCCTCAGGTGCAAGAACAACTGTCGCAGTGAACCGGACTGGCGGAGAACTGAACCGAACTGACGTTCGATTTCGTGCCAGGCGGACAGTTACTCCTCGGAGAACTCGTCCAACCCCGTCCGCTCGGATTCACCAGTCAACTCGGCGAAATCGGTGCCTGCTGCCAGCGCAGTGTCCTTCTTGACACGATAGTTCCCGCCGTCGGTGACGTGCAAATCGTCCGGATGGAAGAAATACCAGTCTTCGCGATCGAAGCGGACGCCGATCCGTGCCTTTGCACCGAAATTTCTAGAGAAGTAGATGAGATTCTCGACCTCCTGCCCGTCGAGATAGATCGGGTCCCCGGAACTGGACTTGGCTTCGATCGCGTAGAAAGCTTGGCCGTTGCCGGCGAGGACGTCCGGCAGTTCCCGCTCGGTTGCGCTGCCACTGGCCGGCGCCCGCATCACCGCGAACCCCGCATCGTCGAGCGCGTTCACCAGTTCGCGCTCGCGGCGATCGCCCTTGGCATTCGACATGCGATGGAATCGCTCCCGGTCTGGCATAAACCCCGCGTACTTTCGTTCGTCGGCACCGGATGTGTATGCTAACTCTTCCCATAGAAGTCCCGGACCGACGGGCCTTTTGGGATGGCCCTGCGCCCTCCGACACTCAATGGACCAGGACTCGATCGTCCCCGCGACCCAGGACGCACTCGAAACGGACCCCGAGGTCTTCCAGGAGCGCGTAAAGGCGGACGCACAGGTCATCAAACGCGAGATCGACGACGGGACCTTCGACAACCAGCAGGGAATCATCGGCCTCGAATACGAGTTCTACGCCGTCGAGGACGTGGACCTCGCCAGACGCAGTGAGGTCGCCGACCCCGGGGCGCTCCAGCGGGTCCCCCGGCGGATGCTCGAACTCGTCGGCTTCGAGAAGGAACTCGGCCTCCACAACGCCGAGATGTCGACCAGCCCACAGCCGATCAACTCCTACGGCCTCCGGGCCCAGGAGTCGGAGGTCCAGGCCAAACTCTGTACCGCCCTGGACCGGACTAGGGAGGAAGGGATGCGACTGGTGAGCGACGCCCTCTGGACCATCCCACCCCACGGGGAGACGGGCGGCGAGTACCTCACCGACAGCGTCGAAGCCGACGGGATCCGCATCGCCACCAACATGAGCGATTCCGCGCGGTATCACGCGATGGCCAACACGGAGACACCCGCAGGGATGCGGATCAACGCGCCGAACGTCACCCTCCAGGCCGACACGGTCATGCCCGAGAGCCTGATCACCTCCATTCAGCCACACTACCAGGTTCCCCACGCGCCCGACCTTCCGGAGTATTTCCGGTACGGACTCCGGATCGCAGGACCATTGCTCGCGCTCGGGGTCAACTCCCCGTTTTTCCCGCCCGGCCTCTACGACGACGTCCCGCCGGACCGCGTCCTCGAGGACGCCTGGTCCGAACACCGGATCAGCGTCTTCGAGGCGGCGATGAACCCCGAGGGCGTCGACAAGGTGCGCTTCCCCGAGGACATCGCGACTGTCGAGGAAGCGGTCGACCGGATCGCCCAAGACGAGACGTTCATCCCGGTCCCGGTCGAGCGCGGCAGCCGGTTCGACGACGAGTTCGCCCACTTCCGGACCAAACACGGCACGTACTGGCGCTGGGTTCGCCCGGTTTTCGGCGGGGCGACGCGCTCGAAGGCCAACGCCCGGATCGAGTTCCGGTTCCTCCCCGGCCAGCCCACGGTCCGTGATTCGATCGCGTTTCAGGCCGCGGTTGCCGGCCTCGTCGAGGGCATGCACGCCCACAACCATCCCGTTAGGAACATGGACTGGCGGGAGGCGAGGGAGAACTTCTACGCGGCGATGCGCGACGGTCTCGACGCCGACCTCGGTTGGATCGACGCCGACGGCAACTCGATCGAGGATCGCGAGGTGATGTACGACGACCTGTTCGACGTCGCCACCGAAGGTCTGCGAACGCGAGGGCTCTCACAGGAGGAGATCGCCCGGTATCTCGGGCCGCTCCGGGAACGGGTCCGCCGGGGCGTCACGCCGGCACGCTGGAAGCGCTGGCAGGTCAGCCAGCGACTGACGAACGGCACCGACCTGGCAGACGCCATTCACGGCATGCAGCGAGCCTACCTCGGCCGGCAATCGGGGACGCTGATCGACGGGAGTTTCGTCGACTGGCTGGACGACTGACGCCGTTTCGACACCGGTCGCCGCCTACGTCCCGTGGTCCCAGGAGTTCAGGTACTCCCGCTGCTCGGGCATCAGCTCGTCGATGTCAACGCCTTCGGCTTCCAGTTTGATTTCGGCGACCTCCCGGTCGAGTTCGTCGGGGACGTCGTGGACGCCCGGATCGTATTTCGCGCCGTTCTGGGCGATTTCGCGGGCAGCGACGGCCTGGATGCCGAAGCTCTGGTCCATCACCTCGACCGGATGCCCGAGCGCGACCGGGGTGGCGAGGTTGACGAGCCGCCCCTCGGCCAGCACGTTCAGTCGGCGGCCATTCTCGAGTTCGTACTCCATGACGCCGTCGCGGGCCTCCCGCTCGGCGACGGCCAGGTCCGAGAGATGATCGATGTTGATCTCGACGTCGAAGTGGCCGGCGTTCGCGAGCAGAACGCCGTCCTTCATGCGCTCGAAGTGCTCGCGCCGGATGACGTCCCGGTTCCCGGTGGCTGTGATGAAGACGTCGCCCTCTTCGGCGGCTTCGGCCATCGGCATGACCTCGAAGCCCTCCATGTGGGCTCGGAGCGCCTGCCGTGGTTCGATCTCGGTGACGATAACCCGGGCCTGCTGACCGGAGGCCTTCTTCGCCAAGCCGCGCCCGCAATAGCCGTAGCCGGCGATGACCACCGTCTTCCCAGCCCACGAGAGGTTGGTCGTCATCGAGATGCTCGACAGCGAGGACTCGCCTGTCCCATGGATGTTGTCGAACAGACGCTTCATCGGGGTGTCATTGACCGCGAACATCGGGTACTCGAGGGCCTGGTCCTCGGCCATGCCGCGGAGGCGGTGGACGCCCGTGGTGGTCTCCTCGCTGCCGCCGACAATCGACCCGATCAGGTCCGGATGTTTCTCGTGGATCCGGAAAACGAGGTCGCCGCCGTCGTCGACCGTGATCGTCGGGTTGTGGTCGATGACAGCCTCCATGGCTTCGTAATATCCGTCATCGTCGACGGCGCGCTTGGCGTAGGATGTGATCCCATCCTGGGCGTCGAGGGCCGCGCTCACGTCGTCATGGGTCGACAGCGGGTTACAGCCCGTGATCGCGATCTCGGCGCCGCCCGCCCGGAGGGTCTCGACGAGGGCGGCCGTCGTCGCTTCGACGTGCATCGCCATCCCGATCCGCTGTCCCGCCAGTGGTTCGTCGTCCTCAAACTGGTCCTCAATGGCCTCGAGGATCGGCATGTGTTCGCGCGCCCAGTCGATCTTTCGCTGCCCCTCTTCCCGGGCCGTCTCCACCTCGTCGAGTTGCTCGCTAATTCGCGGATAATCGCTTCCCATACTCAGCGCGACGGATGATGGATGCAAAACGATGTCGAATACGGGTCGAACGCTCTGGAGGGTTCAGCAGTTTCAGTCCTCGGGGTCCCGTTCCGGTTCGTGTTCGCCATCGGGGTCCGCTTCGTTTGGGGCGGGAGAGGGCCACGGCATCGTGCTCATCGTTGGAGGCACTCGGTCTGTTATGTTTTTACCACCTTTGACGGTGGCCCTCACGGCGGCCCTGCGTCGTCAGGGGGTCCGTCTTCCTCATCTTCCTCGTCTTCTTCATCTTCCCCATCCTCTTCATCCCCCTCGTCTTCCTCATCTTCCTCATCCTTCTCCTCT
>JBKEGM010000057.1:0-11035 GCA_046710005.1 Natrialbaceae archaeon | reverse complement strand
CCATTGCGGGAAAATCACCACAAGGCACTAGATCACCAAAAAAATACCGAGAAAGTTTAGTATTTCACAACTATTTCCCCGAATAGAATAATTTAATTAACACTATGGTGTTGTTTGACGTATCGATGCGTCGAAGACGCTTCATCGAACTGCTGGGCATGGCAGCCGCGAGTGGGTCGGTCGCGGCTGGGGCGACAAACGCGACGGGCAACGATCGAACCGTCGAAACGCTGGCGTTTCCCTCGACGGGGAATTTTCACGCGCCGGGGTGGGATCCACTAACCGACGAGGCGGTCGTTCCGGTATGGGCAGAAGGGTCGGCGACGAACGACGACGCCGATTACGCGAACGACGCGTTCGAGTACTGGGACTCTCGACAGATCCCACTCGTCGCGGTTGAGGGCAAGGTGGTCGGGATCGGATCGACGCTCGTTCACGACGGTGCACCGGACGGATATGACAACGAAGGGTTCCTCCTGAACGTCTGGGACGCGAAACTCGATGGGTCGGGCACGGTCCTGTGGGACCAGAGCCACGACCAACATTGGACCCTCGACCGATTCAGCCACTTCGAACGAGTGGCCGAGCAGGCCGGCTACAACGTGCGGCCGACCTGGGACCTGACAGACGATCTCCCGGGGGCCGATGCAGTGGTGATCGTCTCGCCACAGTATGACTTCTGGGACGTCGACCTGGACGCCCTTGCCGAGTTCGTCTCCAACGGGGCGTGGTCTTCCTCCACGGACAGTCGGACTACCAAAACTACGACGAGACGGACAATCTCAACGACATCACCGAACGACTCGGCTGCGGGTTCAGGTTCAACGACGACCAGATGTACGACCGCCACCATAACGACGGCCCGTCGTACCAGCCGACGACGATCGTCAACTCCGACTTCCCGTTTTTCGACGGCAGTGATGGCGGCGGTGACGGCGGAGAGGGCGGCGACGGGGGAGATGACGACGACGGTGACGACGGGGGAGACGATGGCGACGGAGATAGCGACGGTCCGATCACTTACACTGCCGAGGTCCTCTCAGTCGGCGACGGCGACACGGTCACGGTTCGTTTCGACGGGAGCGAGAAAGAGATCCGTGTCCTCGGCCTGGATACGCCCGAGAAACGCCGAGCGCAAGACGCCGAACGAACACAGAAGTGGGAGGGCATCGAGTCCCTCGACCACCTCGGGACCTGGGGAGCGAACGCAAGCGACTTCGCGTCCCAGGCACTCTCCGGCGAGACCGTCGAAGTGTTCTACGACGAGAACAGCGACAAGACGGACCCGTTCGATCGACACCTGATGTACATCCGGTACGACGCCGACGGCGATGGAACGACGGACACACTATATAATCACGAACTCATCAAGAAGGGCTACGCGCGGTGTTACGACGCAAGCAACGCCAAACATGACGCGTTCCAGGCCGCTGACGAGGTCGCCCGGAATGCGGGTCGAGGGCTCTGGCCGAAGAGCGATCCGTCGGCGACGCCAGAAATCCGAGACCAGTCAGTATCGACCCTGTTCGTCCCGAAACCCGCGGCGGTCACCACTTCGAACGGATCCCTGTCCGACTCTCGAGTACCCGTCCGGGCCGAATCGACGGCAAACCGCGGCCGCGCGCCGTTGGTCGGCGTCGACGCCGAAAAACCACCGGCGATGGTCGGCGGCCTCATGATCGACGAAACGTACGAGCAGGCGGAGGGCTTCGGCGTCGACACCGCCGAGTACGGCAATTTCCCGTTCCTCACGAATCTGCTGGACTCCCTGTCGGCGACGGACGGCGACGTCGTCCTGGAAGGCGGCCACCGGCAGTTCAACAACGACGCCGCGCTGTCAGCCGAGGACGCCGCCTACTATATGCGGTATCTCGAAGGGCAGGGAATCGGCATGGTTGGTCTCACCGATCTGCCGAACGCGGACATTTCGGATTTCCAGGCTGTCATCGTCACGACCCCGATAACTGCCTTTTCTGCTGCCGAACGCGAGGCCCTCGCATCGTTCCGCGACGCCGGCGGGGCCGTCGTTCTCATGGGCAGCGCATCTGCGGACGCGTCGGCAGTGTCCAACCTGAATGACCTCGCGGGCGCGCTCGGATCCGACCTCCGACTCGACGGGACAGCAGTGACCGACCGGTGGAACAATCTCGACCGTAATCAGGAGCTCCCAGTCACGAGTCAGGTTGACGGAACGTTTGTTCTGTTCGGTCCAAATAGCTAATCGAAGTGCGCGGAAGGCGAGTCCGACACGTTCGAAATTCGCGCTTTATCTGGAGTTCACAAATCTACATTGAGAAACATAGACAAACATAATAAGACATACAAGAAATGAAAAGGTTTATCGGCCGAGTAGGTATGGTTGCCCCTGTACATGGTGGACAGACGGCAGTTCATCAAGGGCGCAGGTGTCGTAGGAACAATCGCACTAACCAGCGGCCTCTCCGGCTGCACAGGGGACGGGGGTGGCGACGAAACGACGACCGGCGGAACAGCGGGCGACGCCGGCGGCGATACGAGCATCACGTTCACGCTCACGCCAGCAGAGGCAGACGTGGACGTCGAGGCACAGTACAAGGGGATGTTCGATTACCTAGAGAACGAAGCGGACGTGACCATCGAGTCCAGCGTCGCGGCCGACTACCCGGCCGTCTTCGAGTCGTTCGAGTCGGACCGAACGCACCTCGCCGACGCGTCGCCGACCCTCGCGGTCATCGGCGGAAACGAGGGCGTCACCGACGTCGTCGGCATTCGGGTCGCCTTCGGCGCCGCGAAGTACTTCTCGCTGATGACCACGACGCCGGACTCGGGGATCGAGGAACTCGCCGGCCTCGAGGGCAAGGCGGTCGCATTCGCGGACAAGCTCTCGACAAGCGGCTCGCTGTTCCCACTGACCATGCTCAAGGACGCTGGTCTGGACATCGGCGACGCCCCGAAGGGCCAACCCGAGGACTTCGAGGGCAACTGGTCGGATCACGCCTCGGCCGTGGCCTCGATGACCGACCGCGACGACATTCACGCCGCTGGCACCGGCGCGTTCGTCGTCGCCAGTCACATCCCGCAGGAGCAGTTCTCCGACCAATTCGCCGAGGTTTCCACCGAATACGATGGCGCCGGCGAGAAAACCGGGGACTTCGAACTGCAGTTGCTCGCCGAATCGGACCCCATCCCGCGCGCGCCGATCCTGGCTCGGAGCAACTGGGAGTCCGACGTGCGTGACGACATCGAACAGGCGCTGCTCGACGCCGAAGAGGATGATCTGAAGGGCGGGGACGCCGAGGAGGAGATCTGGTTCACGGGTCTCACCGAAGGGACCCAGGACGACTACGCCCCGGTCGAGAAGGTCAAAAACGAACTCGGGCTCGAGTTCGGCAACTGACCGGCAAGACTTCCGTGTTTTTTAGTAGGACGCCCCGAGAGAACGCATTAGGACATGCGACCGGCCGGCACCGACGCTGGCTGATGAGTAACAATGAGTAAGATCAAGGTCGAAAACTTAAGCAAGTATTACGGGGAGGTCACCGCCATCGAAGATGTCTCCTTCGAGATTCCCAGCGGCCAATTCGTCGTCATCCTTGGGGAATCGGGGGCCGGTAAGTCGACGTTGCTCCGCTGTCTGAACGGACTAACGACGCCGTCCTCGGGGACCGTGGCGATCGGCGGGTCGGAGGTCACGGACCACCGGACTGACGTCGGCATGATCTTCCAGCAGCACAATATCATTGGACAAATGACCGCCTACCGGAACGCGTTGACTGGGGCACTCTCGCGGACGACGTTGTTGCGAAGTCTGCTCCAGTGGAACGATCGATCTGATAAGATCGCCTCCCTGGAGGCACTGGACACGGTTGGGTTGCTTGACGAAGCAAATCAAAACGCCAAACAAATGAGCGGCGGCCAACAGCAACGGGTTGGTATCGCACGGGCACTGGTACAGGAGCCGAACCTCCTGCTGGCCGACGAACCTGTCGCCAGCCTTGATCCGGCGAGCGCCGAGTCAGTAATGGGCTATATCAAGCAAGCGGCGACCGAACACGACCTCACCACGCTCGCGAGCCTTCACCAGGTCAACATCGCCAGGGAGTTCGGCGAGCGCTTCATCGGGATGAAAGACGGCCAAATGGTATTCGACGGTTCGCGTGACGACCTCACGGTCGAGGTAATCGACGATATCTACGGGGACATCCAGACCGACTCGATACGTGAGTCGGCTAACGATAGTGAAGCAGACGAATCGCGACCGGCCGCTGGTCCGACAAAGAATGCGGAGGTAGCAGAATGAGTTCCTCCGATATCGACTCCGTCGGCACCTGGTTGCGGGCCTACTTCGGCATCGGTTATCACCCTGAGGATAGGATCGAACAGCGCCTCACCCTACTCAAACGGCGGAAAACGATTAACCGGTTGCTTTGGGTGGTCGGCCTGGCCGTTTTCGTCTGGTTCCTCTCCGTGGCGCTCGGTCTCGTTGGGTTCAACGTCTTCGAGATCAACGAGTACTTCGGATCATTCGTCGAATCACTTGGCGACTTCTTCCCGACGACAGACGTGACGATTTTCGGCATCAGTTTCCCCTTCATCTACGTCGACCGCTACCTTGATTTCCTGTACGGGAACGCGCCAAACGGGATAACCCTCGAAACGGGCGCCTTCGTCCTCGATCTATTCATCGTTCGAATCAACACCGGCATTACCGTGCCCCAACAGGCCATCGACGCGGCCTGGACCACCCTCGCCATCGGGTTCGCCGGCACGGCCCTCGGCGCGCCCGGCGCACTGATGTTCGGCATTCTCGGTAGCGAACGCGTCACCCCGTTCCCCTTTAATTTCATCTTCAGGGGCATCATGAGTACCATCCGGTCGATTCCGGCGCTCGTCTGGGCACTCATCTACATTCCCCTCGGTGGACTCTCGCCGTTCACGGCGACCCTCGCTATCGGCACCGACACGATCGGCAACCTCGGACGCCTCTTCACCGACGCCTTGGAAGAAGTTGAGGACGGTCCGATCGAAGGCGTCGAAAGTACCGGGGCCAACCGCCCACAAACAATCGTCTTTGGGATGTTGAGCCAGGTCGTCACGCCCTTCATCGCGTGGACGCTCTACATCCTGGAGATCAACACCCGCATCGCAGTAACGATGGGGCTCATTGGTGCAGGCGGTATCGGTGGCATCCTCAACACGGAACGCAAACTCATCCACGGCTACAATATGATGGCCACCATAATCGTCATCTTCTTCCTGGTGGTCAGCGTCGAAATGATCAGCCAGCGGACACGGTCGTACTTGCGAGGAACCGACAACGGTGACGAAAAAGGACTCGTCACCTGGTTCATCGAACTGGTCAAGGACTTCCCGCAGCGGATGGCCGACTCCGCCTGGAAATAATCAGAAATCCCCGAGTCGCGCCTGCCCGCCACCGTCGGTCGACCCGACGATGTCAGCCGCTTTCTCGATGGCTGCCGCGAACGGTTCCTCCTGGCTCCGGTCGTACAGCGTCGCCGCTGGATGAACACAGAGCAGCACTCGGCGTGGCGTGTCGTCAATTCGAACGTTTTCGACCGAACCCACCTCCTTCGTGACAGCGACCGGCCGGTCCAGGAGGTGCACGGCTGGAACCTTCCCGAGGGTCACGATCACCGCGGGGTCGATCAGGTCGATCTCCCGAGACAAATACTCGCGACAGTGTTCGAGTTCCTCAGACGACGGATCACGATTGTCGGGTGGGCGACAGCGCACGCAGTTAGTGATCCGCACCGTCTCACGATCGAGTCCAGCGATTCGCAATTGCTCGTCGAGTACCTCCCCACTCCGGCCCACGAACGGTTCGCCATCTGCGTCCTCCTGCTCGCCCGGGGCTTCCCCAACGAACAGGACATCGGCGTCGTCCGGGCCAACGCCATTGACGATCCGACGCCGGGACTCGCAGAGTTCGTCACACCGCTCGCACTCGACGACGTCGAGGTCCTCCATTCGTCCCATGCCCTAATCGGAAACGTGGCGGCCACTATGCTCTTCGGATCTGATCTGCAGCCCTCGCGGCCAGGCGAGCAACCCGAACCGGTTCGGGACGGCCGCCCTCGGGAGTGATCGCCCTGACGACATCCCGGGCACCGGGCTCCTCGATACCCACCACCCGGAGGAAAATCGGCTCGCCGTTCACTGTGAAACGCTGACGCTGCGGCTGTCGGCGATAGGTATCGAGTCGCCGCTCGAGTTCGGTGCCCGAAAACGCCTCCCGAAGCGCAGGCTCGAGGCCCTCGCTTGCTCCGAAAGTGACCGACAACACGGGCCGATCGACGGCCTCGGAGACGCGTTGCAGATCGACGATATTGTACCACGCCGGGGCGATCCCGGCAATCAGCACATAGCGGACGTCCTCACGGTCGAGGGCTCGGTAGAGATCGACGATGGCGGTCGTCGCGTCGGTTCCGCCGATCGTACACGGTTGAAACGCGAAGCCGTCCACGACGCGACTCGCGCGGACGACGACGCCCGCCAGTGTGCTCGATTCCGCCTCAGAAACAAACGATTCGGCGATTCCCAGCACCCTGGCGCCGGTCTTCATCGCCGCTTACGTCTCGTCTTTGATTTCTTTCAGACGGTCGAGGAGTTCGTCGTTCGAGGCGCCGATTTCGTAGTTTACCTCGCCCTCGTGGTCCGCTTCCCCCGTCTGGACGCCGTTATCATCGTCGATCTCGGCGTCGATGTCTTGTCGATCTTGTTCCGATTCGTCGTAGCTCCCGAACCCCATGGTGCAAAAGGTACTACGGGTTAGTCAAATAAAAAACGAGGGGACCGCCGGCAATATCTGACCCTTGTCGATATTTTAGCACGATCTGTGGGATCCCAGCACTACCGTTGCACTGAACGGCCGCCTTCATCAGGGTTTTTTCCCCATAGTCGAAACCGTCGAGCATGAACGTCGTCAACGTCACCGAAAATGCCGAGGAGTTCACCTGCAATGCGTACCTCGTTCTCGGAGACCAGGTGACGCTCGTAGACGCTGGAGCCATGGAGGGCATGGTCGACGCGATCCGTGAACACACCGATCGCCTTGACGCGGTGCTTCTCACACACCAGCATGGCGACCACGTTGCCGAACTGGACGCCGTGGTCGAAGCGTTCGATCCACCGGTATATGGATACGCCGAACATCCGCTTCGAACGCACGAAATCGAAGGTGGCGACGAGGTGCGGATCGGAAATGGTTCCTTCGAGGTCGTTTACACACCTGGCCACGCTCCCGACCACGTGGCCGTCGCGAGCGACCGCGCGCTGTTTAGTGGCGACATCGTCGTCTACAACGACGGGGCGTTCGAGGACGGGAGTTTCGGACGAACAGACATGACGGGCCAGTCTCGCGAGCGCCTCATCGAGAGTCTGGAAACGCTCCTCGAGCGCCTACCGCCAGGGGTCGAGACGCTGTATGCCGGGCACGGTGACGTTTACGAAGGTGAGGTTCACGCGGTCATCGAGCGGGCGCTAGACCGTGCGCAGCGTCGCGAACCGAAGTACCCTGAGGAATGACGAATCAGGCAGGGTCCGCCGCCGCGAGAATTAGGCGCTGCGGGACTCTTTGGCCTTCGGCCGGAGACGCTCGTAGCCGCACTTGCGGCACTTATCGGCCCGCTTGGGGTTCCGCGCGTTACAGCGCATACAGATCATCTTCTCGAGCGTTCGGTCTTCCGCAGCCTCGAACTTAGCCATACGCGCCCGTTACCCGTCGGCCGCCATAAGGGTTTCCGAGTGTCGTCGCGAGAGTCCACCGGCCGGGGGACGACTCACCGCTCGTCCAACGCGTCCCCGTCCCCCTCGTCGACCAGATACTCGTCCTGGACGGCGACTACCTCACTGGAGTCCTCGCAGGTTGCATAGCGCTCGAGCGGTTCGGCGTTGAGTTCGAGGAACGTCTCGCCCCAGGTGAATTTGGAAAGGATCCGTTCGGCGTGTTGACGGTTGCCAAGGATGACCAGTCCAGCCGCCAGGGCTTCGACCGTCGTCAGACGGAACGGACGGCCGTAGTTGACGGGATTCGCTGCCACGAGAAAGGGAAGCGCGCGGTGCTCGCTGGGCAGGTCGAACTGCGCCTCGCCCGCCGTCTCCCAGGAGCAATCGAGCGCGACGAGGCGGTCGGTCAGTTCGGCGTCGGCCGGGGACAGCGCCCGCTCCGCGTGGGGATTCAGGACGATCCCGTAGGGCGTCGCCCGGTGGGTCCGGTGGAGTTCCGCCAGGTCGAAGCGCGCGAGTTTCCGTGCCGTGCACTTCTCGGGGTCGTCGTCGCCCTCGTAGCGGACGTGCAGTTCCACGGGAGACGATTCGGTGAGCCCCGGGAAAAGCGTCCCGCACGCGGTCGGCCGGAGATCGGACCGCGTCAGGCCTCCTCGTGAATCTTCTCGCCGCGATGCAGGCGGTCGGCGATCGTGAACGTCTGCTCGGCCTCCCGGCGGGTCGGGAAGTGCGCGGCCATGTATCGAGCAACGGCGACCAGGGCGGTCCGTCGTTCGCGTTCGTTCCGGGCACGCTCGTACTGTCGAAGACCGGCCTCGTAGGCCTGGAGCGTGTGGAACCCGGCGTCCTCGCGGAGCAGGCCCTTGCCCAGCGTCTCGGCCAGGTCGGCCACGTCGCCGTCGGCCGCGAGGAACTCGCCGACCAGTTCGCCGGCGCGGTTCACCTCGCCCTCCCGGTCGAAGACCCCGAGAAGGTCGTCGAGAACGGCCTCGGGGTCGCGGTCGGCGGCAACTGAATCCGGGTCGGGGACCGGGATCGCGGGCTGGTTCAGGAACCGGTCGAGGTAGACGTTCATCGCGGTGTCGAAGACGCCCCGGTAGAGTTCCACGGTCTCGACCCGGTAGGTCGCCTCCCGGACGGCGTTGGCGTAGGTGAACGTGTGGTGGACCGTATTCCAGTCCGAGAACTCGTTGCTCGGCGAGAACTGCGCGACGCGGGTGGCTGCGGCGTCACAGACGGCGTCCGCGAGGTCGGTCGGCGACGCACCGGCCGCCACGGCGTCGGCCAAGGCGTCGAGGATGGCCTCCGGATCGTCGTCGAGGAGCGTGTCGCGGAAGTCGTCGGGGCGGTCCCAGGATCCGTCAGCCCCCTCGTCGACACGTCGTTCCAGCCCCGCCGTCTCGTTCGGACCGCCACCGTAGACGTCGAACAGCAGTCCGGCGACGTCGACCGGCTGACGCCATTCCGACTGTTCCTCGCTCCGGGTCGCGTCGGTGAGCGACGGGATCAGGCTGGCGAGCACGTCGTCCGCCTGCTCCCAGCCGATTCGGTCGAGGGTTTCGACGGCCTTATTGGCAAAATCGAGCGTGTGGCCGGCGTCGAGGTAGACGTGATCGGTCGCGGCGGCGAAGAGCAGTTCCTCGACCTCCTCGCGCGAGCAGGTCTCGACGGCCGTCCGGAGGACGCGCTCCGCGCCGTCCGCGTCGCGCACCTCGACGTTCTCGCGGAACCAGGCCTTCAGGCGCTCGAATGGCACGTCCTCGGCGTCGAAGGCTGGCTGGTCGAACGCCGGCGGTTCGCCGGCACAGTCGCTGGCGACGTGGCGAAGTCCCGTGTACATCGCCCGGCGGCGGTCCTCGGGCCGGAGGTCGTCGAGGACGTTCCCCATGGCCGCGAGGATGGTCAGCCCGGACGACCAGCCGTCGGCCCGGTACCGGGTGCCGAACTCGACGCCCTGGGCGAGCGGTTCGGCGTGTGGGACGTCCGCGTGGTCCAGGCCGATGACCGACTTGGCGATCACCAGCCGGAGGTTCTCCTCCATGCCCGTCTCCAGTCGGTCGGCCCAGCGCTCAGCGGGCGAGCGGGCTTGCTCGGGTTCGGGGCGGACGTACACCTGGCCGTCGCGGATTTCGGTCGGGTAGGCTGGGACGTCGTCGGCCCAGGGGTCGAACGTGTCGCCACAGGAGAGTTCGAACCGGGCGTGGTGCCAGTGACAAGTGAGAACCCCGTCCTCGACGGTACCGTCCGACAGCGGGAACCCCATGTGGGGACACCGGAGGTCGACTGCGTGGACGTCACCCTCGTGGTGGAACACCACGATCGAGTGGCCGCCGGCGTTCGTAACGATTCGCCCCTCTTGCTCGAGTTCGTCGACCGTGGCTACGTTCACCAGCCCACCATCGCCATCCAGGCGGTTCGTCCCGTCCCCCTCAGTACGGTTCGTCATGTCACGGCAAGTGGTGTTCGACGAACATAACGGTTCCCGGAAATCGATTATTGTAACTGGGCGAAGAGGAGTGTCGAAACGTTACCCACCGGAACGCCCTACCGTATCGGGGTCGTGGTCGCGACGACGAAACTATGAAGGCCGTCGTCCCGGTACCGACGGTAACGATGCGCCGCCGAGCCCTCCTCGCGACCGTCGCCACCGGCGGTCTCGTTTCCGTGGCCGGCTGTAACTCCGCGTCGAACTCGTGTTCCAGTTCGGGCGGTGCGTTCGACCGGCCGGCCGACCGCTGGCCCGCACCGGGATATTCACCGGACAACGCGGCTCACGCCCCGGCCGGTCCGGACGCGCCGACCCGACAGTGGCGTCACGATCGGGAGCAGGGCACCGGACCCGAACTGTGGGGTCACCTGAGCACTCCAATCGTCGGCGAAGGATCGGTGTACGTGAGCACGGTCGTGTCGAAGTACCATCGCGAGAACGATCCCGGACACCTCGCAGCGATCGACGCCACGTCGGGCGAGCGTCGCTGGACGATCGAACTGCCCCAGTACGCCAGTGGCGCGCCGGTCCTGGCCGACGACACGCTCTTCGTCGGCGACCTCGGCGGGACCGTGCACGCCGTCTCGACGGCGGGCGAACGGCGGTGGACGCGCTCGCTCGGCGCGGCGGTCGGGGGACCGACCGTCTACGGGAACGTCGTCCACGTCCTCGACGATTCCGGGACCGTCCACGGTGTCACGCTCGATGGGGATCGATGCTGGCGGGAGGATCGGTCGGGCCCGCTGGAGGGCCTTCTCGGGAATCCGTCGGAAACCGCCGACGCCGCCCCGGCGGTCGACGATTCCGGAGTCTACGCGACGA
>JBKEGM010000056.1:0-11570 GCA_046710005.1 Natrialbaceae archaeon | reverse complement strand
GAGGAGGGTCCCGTCGACCCTGAACAGGTGCGAGTACATGGTTCCGGTGTCTCGGGCGTGCTGTCGACACGCATCGAGGGACTGGCGTTCGAGGATACCCGCAAGCAGTATCGCCGTCTCAGTTACTGGGTCCATAAAGACAGTCAACAGGAACAGATGCGTCGCCGTCGTCGCCTGGTAGACCTCAGTGCGGGGGAATCCTGACGGCTTGAACAGGCCGGCGAACCTGTCGGCGTCGTCGCCGGGCACCACGTACGCGTAGCCGTGGCGGTCGGTCTCGCCGTCCTCGGGCTGGACAGCGGCGGCGTCGCCGGCGGCTATCGCCAGCGTCTCCCACCCCTTGCCGTCGAGGTCCGCGGCCATCGCTTCCATCTCGTCGAGGAGACGTACCCACCCCTCGTTCGTCGTCGCGTCGTCCGTCATAGACGCCACGTCGTGGGCCACGATGAAAAGAGATACCCTGCGGCCGTCGACGAGGAATCTCTCGACCGACATCCTCCTGCGCCTGAAGACGCAGGAATCCCGATCGGAGGGGAATCGAAGATTCCTGAGCCTCGGAACCCGTGGGGTTCCTCAACGGTGGGTGTTTCAGGTTTGCAACCACGCTATCCTCGCACGCCTGTGTTACGAAGGCCCACTGTTCGATGGCACGGACCGGTCGCGAGGGAGCATCGAGGTGGACGTCTCTCCCCGGTCGGACGTGGTCCGGGACCCGGAGTGGCGTCGCCTGTTCGTTCCGTATCCCGAAACCCGTACCGTCACGGTACGCTGTCTCGCGGTCGAGGAAGCCCTCGCCGAGAAACCTCGCGCGCTTAGTACCCGTTCGCGTGGCCGGGATCTGTACGATTGCTGGTTCCTGCTCCGGCAGGAGGTTGCGATCGACCCAGAGCTTTTCGAGCGAAAGATGGACGTACTCGGGGAACCCACCCACGTTACCGTTTCGATCACCGAACGAGAATGGAACCGCGACCTCTCGATCCTGCTCGAACGTCCGCCGGCGTACGACGTCGTATACGAGACCGTCATGGACGCGATTCATGCGGCCGGGCTGCCAGTCGACAGCGAGCGCTCCTGATCGAGACACCCGCCGAGCAGTCATTTGCGCCGAGCGCGAGGACTCGACGAGGAATCCGCCTCGATCCCACCCCGAGGACTGTCCGGCCTGTATCGCCGTCCCCGACACGGAGAATCATCGAACGGGAGTTCCTGCCCGAGATGCCGTCGAGTGTTGTGGCCGCCAGTCTTCCATGAGGTCGGAAATCGAACCCCATGACGAGCGGCTACCGTGGCTTTGCCGTTCAATCGGCCAAAGCGCCGCCGATGACCGCGCCACCCAGCAGCGGAAACGTATAGATCAGGTACAGGATGAGCAGCACTATTGCGACGCCACCGCCGATCGCTGCCGGGTTCACCAACCCAGCGATCGGGCCGAGGAGACTGAAGCCCACAAACGCCACGATCGTCACGATTAAACCGGGCAACAATGTCGCTTTCGCCCCTCGACCCGCACTTCCCGCTTTCTTGCCACCCACGTATCCGGCGATCAACCCGTTCCCCAAGGGGAGCCAAAACAGCAGTACCGATATCAGCGCCATCCATCCCATTACGCTCGTCAGGCTTGCTTCGTTCCGAGCCATCACCCGTCAATTCAGAAACTCATCATTTATTCATTTCGTTCCCGGAAGTAATGGCGATGTGCGAAGAACAGATGGCCAACCCCGTTACGGAGTGTTCCAGCCGGTCCGGCCGGGCGAACGAACGGACCGATATTCTCAGTACCGCCAGCGAAAGCACCACAGACCGGCCCGAACCGGAACCGCTCTCGACGTCCCGTTGTCGACGACCGGTCCAGCTCCCGACGACACCGTGGGGATTTTTCCGGCCGGCCATCCGATAGACGGACATGAACCCTCCGACAGAGGACGCCCGAAAGGGCGCCGCACAGGAGGATCCGGGGGAAACGTCCGATGCGGCCGCCCCGGACTCACCCCGGGACGCACTCGAGATCGACACCGTTCTGGTCCCGGTCGACGGCAGCGAGGAGTCGATCCGAGCGATCGAATATGGTGTCGCCGTGGCCGACCGCTACGATGCCGACGTACATGTCCTCTACGTACTGGGCGAGGACCTGGTCCGGGCCATCGAGGAGGAGGTAATCGACCAGTCGGCCATCGCCGAGGACGCCCAGAAGTTCGTCGAGGAGGCGACAGCCATGGGCTCGTCGGCGGGCGTCGAAACGACGTCGTCGATGGCCTATGGATTCACGACCCAGCGCATCAGCCAGCACCCCGGGAGCGTCATCCTCGACACGGCGGAGGAGATCGACGCGGACTTCCTGGTGGTGCCCCGCGAAACCGTGAGCGAGGAGGGAAGCGAGGTCCTCGAGAAGGCCGCGGAGTACGTCCTTTCCTATGCCAGCCAGCCGGTATTATCTGTATAGGACCACTGCCCGGCCGAAGCTTTTCCGTATAACAGCGTCGGTCAGTCGAGATAACAAACCCCAGAGCCCGGGCGACCGAATTCAAAAGTCGGATCGCTCGGGCGGCGCGTCACAATCGCCATCCGCGGATTCGGGCAACAAACGGATCGCCATCTCCTGTTCGAATCGCTCGCCGCCGTGTCGTTCGAAGCCGATGCTCTCGTAGAGGCCGACTGCCCGCCGGTTCCAGCGTTCGACTGAGAGCCAGACGGCGGGGACGCCCTCGGCCTGACCGTACCCGAGGGTTGCCTCGAGCAGGCGTCGCCCGATGCCGGCTCCCTGGTAGTCCTGGTGCACGAAGATCGCGAGTTCGTACGCGCAGTCGTCGTCGGGCATGAGCGTGGCGTGCCCGGCCACCTGCTCGCCGTGCCAGGCCGCGACGTTCAGGCCTTCGCCTAAAATGGTGTCCAGCCAGTCACGCACTCTGGTGGGGTTTGCCGGGGGAATCCCTTGGGCGCGGTCCTCCTGGTCGAAGGTGTCGTACATCTCGGCGATGGCTTCAGTGTCGTCCCTCCCGGTCGCCCGGAACTCGATTTCGCGCCCCTCGCGATCCTCGAAGCCGATCGGTGGAGCCTCGAACTCGTCGGCGACATCGTCGGGGAATGAAAGCGTGCCGTCGGTCATCGTACCAGGGTTATCGACGTTTGCGCGTTCAACAGGACGAACTCCGTGGTCGGCCCGAGGCGGATTTTCCCCATCGGGCTGGTTTCCCCACCGCCCATGATGATCCGGTCGAAGCCCTCTTCCTCCGCCAGCGAGACGATGGCGCTCCCCGGATCGCCCGGCAGTTCCCGAACCTCGAAGTCGACGCCGGCGTCGCCACAGCACTCCTCGACGATGTCCGCGAACTCCTCGACGTCGTCCGGGCCTTCCGGCGTCTCGAAGAGCCCGATCGTCAGTTCGTCGCCGGTCTCTCCGACCCGGTCCAGGGTCTCCTCCAGGGCCCGCATCGACTGGTCGGTTCCCGCAAACCCGAGCAGGACGTTCATGTCTCGCCGTCCGTCGTGCGTCCGGAAAACCGTTTCGTCGGCGTTGTCGCCCCAGACGACGCTGAAACGCGGGTTTTACCTAGAACAACCGGCTTTATTGAGGCCACTGTCGATTCGCACATGCGCCGAAGTTTTTCCGGCGCGATCGCCATCGTCGTCGTCCTCGCGACCGTCGGCGGGGCGATCGCCATCGATCCCTTTCCGGTCCGCCCGCCATCCACAGACCCGGCCCCCGAGAGCATCGCGCCGGGCGATCCGGGTGACGGGGTCGTCGATGGGAGTGCTGGTCTCGTGCAGTTCGAGTCGGCAGCAGAGTTCGAGGAGTACGTGCGCGAATCGCACTCCGGCCGCAGGCTGTACCTGCGGGGCGGTGCTGACGCTGGCGGCGGCGAGTTCGACGATTCGGCCCAAGCCGTGACCGAAACGCCGGCGGCCGAGAGTGATGGCGGTGATGGTGGTAGCCCCGACGCTGGTGCCACCGATGCCCGGGTGTCCGAGACGAACGTCCAGGAGGTCGGCATCGACGAACCGGACATCCTCAAGGCGCGGGGATCGACCGTCTTCTATGCCGGCAGTAAACGGTCCGGCCCCGATGGAACGACGGGCGTCAGGATCCTGAACGCCAGCGACCCGCCGGCCCCCACACCGGTCGGCGAGATCGACGAGCAGGGCCGCATGCTCATCGCCGGCAACGACATGGTGATCCTCGGCCACGACGAGATCCACGGGTACGATATCTCGGCCCCCGAAGACCCCCAAAAGCAGTGGGAACGCGACCTCGATGCTCGGATCAAGGCCGCCCGCCTCCTGAACGGGTCGATCTACCTCGTCCTCCGGGAGGACGTGACCCTGGACGATCCATGTCCCATCGAACCGATGTCCGGCGTGGCTCAGGACTGTACTGACGTCTACCGTCCGCAGCGACAGACTGACGCCGAGGCGACGTACACGACGGTCTCGATCGATCCCGGTGACGGCGACGTCAAGGACGCCGTCTCGGTGGTCGGATCCCACCAGTACACGGCCACCTACGTCTCTGAGAACGGCGTTTACCTGACCTACGCCACCTCGGCATCCAGGGCGAACCTGACGATTGACTTCTTGCTCCAGCAGGAGGCACTGCTCGACGACCGCGCCCTGGACCGGCTCGAAACGCTGGAGTCCTACGACCTCTCCGAAGGCGCGCGGATGACGGAGCTTCGGGCGATCCTCCAGGACTGGCTGGCCCGCGTCGAGGAAGACGACCGCGAAGCGGTCCGAGAGACGCTTGAGGACCGGCGCGCGGCGTACTTCGAGGAGCACAAGCGTGATGTCGTCGAAACCGGGGTCGTCCGGATCGACGTCGCCGAGGGCGACCTCGCGGTCGGGGCGGTCGGGTCGGTGCCGGGCCGGCCGTTGAACCAGTTCTCCATGGACGAGTACGAGGGGCGCCTCCGGATCGCGACGACCGTTCCCGGCTTCGGGGCCGAATCCGAAAACGACCTGTACGTCCTCGACGGCGACCTGTCGCCCGTCGGGGCCGTCCAGGGGATGGGCCTCGACGAGCGCATTTACTCGGTCCGGTTCATGAACGAGGAGGCCTACGTCGTCACTTTCCGCCGGATCGATCCCTTCCACGTCGTCGACCTCTCGAATCCCACGGACCCGACGGTCCAGGGTGAACTCAAGTTGCCCGGGTTCTCGTCGTACCTCCACCCGGTCGCCGAGGACCGGGTGCTCGGGATCGGCCAGGAGGACGGCCAGGTGAAGGCCGTCCTTTTCGACGTCTCCACCCCCACTGATCCCACGATCGCCGATTCGACGATCCTCGAGGACCGGTGGTCGGCCATCTCGCGAACGCATCACGCCTTCCTGCAGGACCGCAAGCACGGCGTCGTCTTCATCCCAGGTCGCGAAGGCGGCAACGTCTTCGAGTACGAGGAGGGCCTGGATCGGGTGGCGACGATCGACACCCAGGCCCCGGCCCAACGGGCGATGTACATCGGCGATTACTTGTACGTCTTTGCGGGGAGCGAAGTCGTCGTGGTGAACGAGACGGACTGGTCGCGCGAGACGACGGTGGATCTGTAGTTTCTGCCATCAGACCCGGCAGGACGCCGACTTTTGTGCCTCGAATCCGGTGGCGACGGCGAGCCAGTGACCTGGAGCCAGGACCCCCGTAACATCGGGGGTCATGGCTTTGGCCTTCGCGGGCGGTTCGTTTTCTCGCAGGGATGGAACTTTGCACACGTACCGTGGATCACCAGGTCGCCCGCGAGTCGGCCTCGGTAATAAGCCCAGGTGCCAGTAAAGATATGAATCATCAACTCCTAAGGCTATTTAAGGAATGGCTGACGAGGAAGCGCATCGTAACTCTTCCGAGGGATTCGATAGCGAGGAGCTTTTGGCAGTCGCTGAAAATGTCCAGGATGCGATTATTGCCATCGATAGCAACCAGGAGATTCGATTTTGGAACGACGCTGCTGAAGAGACGTTCGGATATGCTGGGGACAACGTTCTCGGCGAACCCGTTCACGAACTGCTGGCACCAGCAAAGTACGACCAGGCGATCGCAAGCGGGTTCCAACAGTTCATCGAAACCGGTGAGGGGCCCGTGTTGGAGGAAACTGTCGAATTGGACGCACAAAAACGAGATGGGACGATCGTCCCCGTCGAATTGTCGGTGAATGCCTACGAAAAATCGGGCCAACAGTATGCAGTGGCCGTCGTCCGCGACATTGCTGAACGAAAGGAACGGGAGCGAAACCTTCGTGAATCATGGCAAACGTATCAGACTCTCTTCGACGGGATCAACGATGCAGTCTTCGTGCATAGCTTCGGTGGCGAGTTCCTTGCCGTGAACGACACGGCGTGTGAGCGACTCGAGTACGACGAGGACGAACTCCTCGGGATATCCCCGTTTGAAATCGATGCCCACGAACACCGGGAGGAAATCGAACACCGATTGGAGTCCATCAGGCAGGGGGGTGAATTGACGTTCGAGACCGTCCATCTCACCAAATCCGGCACCCGAATCCCTGTCGAAATCACGGCGAACCGGGTCCAGTATTTCGGGGAGGACGCGATTCTCGCCGTCGCCCGTGATATTAGCGGGCGGAAACGACGCGAGCAGGCCCTTGCGGCACTGCACGACGCGGCCAAGCGACTGGAAGCCGCCGACTCCGAAGACGAGGTCTACGAAACCGTCGTCGAGGTGGCCGACGACATTCTGGAGTTCGAGTTCGTCAGCGTCGACATCGTCGAGGACGACCAACTGGTTATGCAGGCGATGGTGGACGAGACGAGCGGGGAGTATTACGGTTCGGTCCCGCTCGACCCGGATGAAACCCTCGGCGCCCGGGCGTACCTCCGGGGAGAAACGATCCTGGCGGACGACCTTCAAAACTACGACGTCGCCCCCGCTGATCCGGACTATCGATCCGCTTTGACGATTCCAATGGGCGAATTCGGCACCGTCCAGGCGGGGGCTCGGGAAGCCAACGCCTTCGACGAAACTGATCGCGAACTCGCTGAACTCCTCGTCGATCACGCTCGGGTGGCCCTGCAACGGATCCAGTACGAAGCGTCGTTACGGGAACAACGCGAACGACTCCAGCGGGAAAACGAGCGACTGGACCAGTTCGCCAGCATCGTTTCCCACGACCTTCGGAACCCGCTTACCGTGGCCCACGGCCAACTCGAACTGGCAACCCAGGACGGTGACGACCCACACCTGGACGAAGTCGCCGAATCACTCGAGCGTCTGGATTCCATCATCACGGACGCGTTAACGATGGCGCGGGAGGGGAAGACGGTCGATGAGACCGATCTGGAATCGATCGATCTTGAGGCCGTCGCCAATGACTGCTGGCTCGCCGTCGACACGGCACGCGCGGATCTCCGGGTCGAAACCTCTGCGACCGTGCGGGCCGATCGGGATCGACTCAGGCGCGCGATCGAGAACCTCTATCGGAACGCCGTGGAACACGGTTCCACGAGCCCTCCTTCGCAAGCTCATGAGGACGCCCTCGAACACGGCGGCGAGGACGTCACGATCACGGTCGGGGATCTCGATTCCGAGGGATTCTACGTCGCCGATGACGGCCGCGGTATTCCAGTGGACAAGCGCGATCAGGTGTTCGAATCCGGCTTTTCGACGTCCGAAGCGGGAACGGGTTTCGGGCTGGCGATCGTCCGGGAGATCGTAGAAGCCCACGGCTGGGACGTTCGCGTGACGGAGAGCGAGGCGGGTGGCGCCCGATTCGAGGTGACGGGAATCTGATTATTTTCCACGGGCCGAAATACGGCCGAATCGTCGCTTCGAGGACTGGACCTACCGCGTCCCGACCGAAGTCGACCACTCATTACCGCCGACATCGTAGTGCTTGACATGCTCCGGGTGGACGGTTATGGCGATGCGGTTCGCTGTCCTTCGTGGACGGTTCGGCGTGCCCTCGCGGTCGCCCATGTAGTGATACCCGCCGTCGGCGCCAGCGATGGCGAAGGCGGCGTCTTGTCCGGGTCCCGGAACGGACGAGGTGTGGAGCGATGACTCGGACGATTCTCGTCACGGGGGCGACGGGAACCGTCGGACAGCACGTGGTCCGTACGCTGGCTGGCCGGGACGCGACCGTCCGGGTCGCTAGCCGAACCCCCGACGACGCCCGGGGCGAACTCGACGCCGACGCCGAAACCGTCGCCTTCGACTTCGAACGGCCGGAAACCTGGGGTGAGGCGTTGACCAACGTAGATGGGGTCTTCCTGGTTCGCCCGCCGGTGGTCGACGCCGATGAGATCGGCCGGTTCGTCGAGGCGGCGGCCCGAGTCGGCGTCGAGCAGGTCGCGTACCTCTCGACGCTCGGTGCGGAGAAGAACCCACTCGTTCCACACCACCGCATCGAGCAGCGGATCGCGGCATGCGACATCGAATACACCTTCCTCCGGGCCTCCTTTTTTACTCAGAACCTCTCCGAGGTCCATCGACGGGAGGTCGTCGAACGCGACGCGATCCTCGTGCCGGCCGGGGATGGAGAAACGAGTTTCGTGGACGCCCGGGATCTGGGTGCCGTGGCCGCGACCGTCCTGACGGAACCAGGCCATGCAAACCGTGCGTACGATCTCACTGGCCCTGACGCGCTCGATTATTACGAGTTCGCCGCCATCTTCAGCGACGTGCTTGACCGTGAGATAGCGTACGAGGATCCCTCGATCTGGGCGTTCGTCTCCTGGCGGCGAACGCTCGGGGATTCGTGGGGGTTCATCGCGATCATGATCGTCCTCTACACGACGGCCCGCCTGGGCCTCGCGGGCCGGGTGACGAACGACGTCGAGCGTGTGCTGGGCCGGCCGCCTCGCGACGTCCGTGATTTCGTCGAAGACTCTGCCGAGTCGTTCGACCCCGACCATGAAGCCCACGGCCGGAACGGCGGGGATTGAGCAACGACCGACACCGACGTCGAGCCCGAGGTGATCGACGGCGATCCGTTAGTTGGGAATGTGACTGACCGCGTTCCCCCCAGGTCGCGATTAGTGCTCGTCGACATGGAGTTCGTCGTCGGGCGGGCTCGAAGGTTCGTCCCCACCCTCGTCCCCGCTGGGGGTGTCTCCGTCCGGCGAAACCGATCCACCCTCCGCTTCGACCACGGCCTCGGTCCACGTCCCCCGAAGGAACCAGGCGCCGGCGACGATGAGGATCGCGACGTTCGAGAATGCGATCCCGTACCAGACGCCGTTGGCCCCCATGTCGAACCACTCGACGAGCCCGTAGGCCACCGGGACGCGGAAGGCGGCGAGCGAGAGGATCGAGAAGGCCATCGCGGTGGCCGTTGACCCGGCCCCACGGAACCCGCCCTGGACGACCCGGAACGCCCCGAGGAACAGGAACGTCGGGGCGACGATCCGCAGGTAGTCCCCGCCGATTGCGATCACTACGTCGGCCTGTTCGCCGGTGATGAACACGGCCGTGATCGGTTCGGCGAACAGGACCGCAACGGCCCCAAACGCCGCAAGCACGAGGGCAACGATGCCTGAGGAAGCGAACACGGCTCGCTTCGCGCGGTCGATCTGGTCGGCGCCGAGGTTCTGGCCGACGGTCGTGTTGGTCCCCCGGGCCAGCCCGAGCGCCGGGAGGAAGACCAGCGAGGTGATCCGGTTGCCGATGCCGTAGGCGGCGACGGCTTCCTGACTCGCCAGCGCGACGAGCGCTGTCAACACGGTGACGCCAACCGCCCGGGTGCTCTGTTCCACGCTGGACGGTGCCCCGATCCGGACGATTTTCTCGACCGTTTCGCGCTCCGGTCGGAAGTCACCGAGCGAGGGCGAGATCCCGACGCGGCCCGACAGCAGGAGTCCGATTCCGATGACTGCGGCGAGGCCCCGGGCGAAGATGGTGGCGATGGCAGCGCCCTGGACGCCAAACCCTGCGAAGCCAGTCGCGGCGAAAAGCGTCTTTTCCAGCCCTTTCAGCCCGAGGAACCCGAACAGGACGTTGTTCTCGAAGCCCAGTATGAGGACCGGATCGATCAGGACGTTCAGGGCCACGCTGAAGCCCATCAAGTACATCGGGGTGCGGGTGTCGCCCCAGCCCTGAAGCAGTGCCTGGAAGATGAAAAACCCGAAGACGAAGGGGATCCCGATGAACATCGTCCGGGTATACTCGACCGAGAGTCGGTATTCGGCCGTGCCCGGGACGGCCCCGATAAGGTCGAGCAACCACGGTGCAGCGACGTATCCTGCAATCGCGAATATCGCCGCGATGAGCCCCACGAAGCCGATGGTTTGCCCCGCGACGTGGTCGACCCGTTCGGGCTTGTCCGCGCCTTTATTCTGGGCGACGAGCACGGTCCCGGCGACGGCGAACCCGCCCGAGAAGCTAATTATCAGAAAAACGATCGCCCAGGAGAAGGACAGGGCGCTCACGGCTTCCTGACCCAGCCGGCCCACCCAGAAGGTGTCGGCCAGGTTGTAGCCGACCTGGAGGGTGTTGGTGGCGATGATGGGCAGGGAGAGGACCAATAGCGGTTTGATCAGCTCGTTGTCGACGACGTTCACCGCCCGACCGGCGCCTCGACTCATCCCTCGGCCTCCCCTCGGAGGGAGGCCTCGAGGACGGTCTCGATTTCCAGTCGGACGTCGGCGACCGACACGCCCCCATCCTCGGGATCGGTGGTGACGCGTTGCAGCATCGCCCCGTTGAACGTCGTCTGCAGGAGTGCGGCCACCCGGTCGGGATCGACCTCGCGGAAGGTGCCCTGATCGATCCCCTCCCGGACGATCTTCGCGATCCGGTTCCGGAAGACCCGGTCGTGGCGGGAGAACGCCTCGCGATACGCTGGGTCATGGGGCGCCTGGGCACGGAGTTCGACCATCGCGCTGGTCAGCGCCGCACGGTCGTCGTCCATCGACGGGGCGAGGGCGTGATCGAGGACGCCCTGCAATCGGTCCCAGGGGTCCTCAACAGTCTCGAAGGGAACGTCGCTCTCGAACCGGTCCAGCATGTAGCCGAGAAACGCGACCAGCAGTTCGTCTTTGCCGTCGTAATGATGGTACAGGAGTGAGGTGGATTTCTCGAACTCCTCACCGATCTTCTGGATCGTGAGGTCGGCGTACCCGTGTTCGCAGAGCGCCCAATACGTCGCTGCCATCAGCGCGGCCTCCGTGTCGTCGGGATCCGCGTCGAAGACGTCCCCTGGCGTCATCGTTGAATGAATATTCAATCAAAGTCAGTTAAGGGTTTCTTTCGCGTCCGGACCGCCGTCGGGGATTGGGTCGATCACGTCACCGAGGCGGCCGAGCAGGCCAGCCAGGCGGTTCACCGGTGACTGGACCTGCGGCAACGATCGAGGGCTGTCCCATCCATCGGGCTCGATGCATTCACGACAACCCTTTTTGCACCCGCTGGAAAACCACTGACGTATGACCGACGACGAGGACCCGGCGACCGACGACCCAGAGCGCGACCGGTCCACGACCGCGAGCGATCGGGCGACCGGGGCGGAATCCGACGCCGAGGCTGCCGAGGAGGCGACTGCATCGACGGGCCCGGAGACTGAAGTGGCCGAACGGGATCCAACCGACGACGTGGGCGATACCGAGACGTCCGATCCAGGCGAGTTCGATATCAG
>JBKEGM010000055.1:0-11571 GCA_046710005.1 Natrialbaceae archaeon | reverse complement strand
TACGCGAAGATCGAACCGTACCTCGAACGCAGCCGGGCGGGTGAACTCGTCGAGTTCGAAATGGAGCGACCGGGGCCCGATGGGGAACGCCGAACGATGGACATCCGCTATTATCCGGTCCTGAACGAAGACGGGACGGCCGAATTGGGCGTCGCGACCCTCCGTGACATCACCGAGCGCGTCGAGATGGAATCGGAATTGCAAACCTATCAAGATATCGTCGAACACGTCGAAGACCCGATCTTACTGCAGGATCTGGAAGGGCGGTTTCAGGCCGTCAACGAGGCCGTAACGGAGTATGCCGGACTGACCAAGGAGGAACTCCTCGGGGAAGACGAGTCTGCGTTCGTGGACCCGGCCGCGGCGGACCGGATCGAGGAAATGAAAACCCGTGTTATCGAGGAAGAGCGCCCGATCGACTACGAAGTGTCGACCGAACTCCCCAGGAAGGGGACCCGCACGTTCTCCACGATGCGGTATCCCCATTTCGACGAGGTCGGCGAAATCGACGGCACGGTGGCCATCTGCCGGGACGTCACCGACCAGCGGGATCGCGAGCAGCAATTAACCGTCCTCGATCGGATCCTCAGGCACAATCTCAACAACGAGATGAACGTGATGATGGGTCACGCCGAGCAAATCCTCGCCGAACCGGGCGCCGATCATGTGCCGTCGGCCAGACAGATTCTGCAGTCGGGGCGAGACCTCGTCGAACTGGCCGAAAAGGAGCGACGGATCGTCCGCCTCCTGGAAAACGAACCGAGGATCGAGCCCACTGATCTCGAGGCCTTACTGCGGCGGACCGTCGCGGACATCTCGGAGACCTATCCAGAGAGCCGTATCACGCTGGATTGTGCTGACGATCTTCAGGTCGCGGGGGAAGGAAACCTCCGCGTGGCCGTCCAGGAACTCGTCAAGAACGCTATCGATCACCACGATAGAAAACATCCAACCGTCGAGATCACCGCTGTCGAGGCAGGGAACGACGTCAGGATCACTGTCGCGGACGATGGGCCAGGGATTCCACCCGAGGAGCAACTCATTCTGACTGGCCATGAGGAAGTCCAGCCGCTCTTTCACGGGAGCGGGTTGGGGCTCTGGCTGGTCAACCACGTCGTCAGGCGGTCGAACGGATCGCTCCGGTTCGACGAGAACGAACCGAGAGGGAGCGTCGTCGAGATCCGACTGTCGACGCCCTGATTGTGGTTCCATTCTGGTCCCCTTTCGGGTGCCTCACCTGATCACTTGATCGAGCGCCGACCAGAGCGGGTCCAGGTTTGCCGGGTTGGCGACGTAGGCCGATAGCGGCCCCTCCTGGCGGTGAACGCAGCCAGCCTCCTGGGCCAACAGGTCGCCAGCGACCTGTTCCTCGTCGTCGGGGTGGAGCGTCACCATCGCGTCGATTCGCCCTCGCGCGAGGAGCCCCCAATAAACGGTTGGCGCCCAGGCCCAGAGAAACCGCTTGCAGGCGTCGTCGAGGGCCTCGCCAATCGCGGCCGCGGTCGCCGCCCGATCGTCGTCGCCCTTCACACCCCGACCGATCACAACGCCGACCGTCGCCTGTTCGAGGGGAACGGCGTCGCCGTCGGTCACGGAGACCGGGTCGCCATCGTGGCGGACCCCTTCGCCGACCCGGGCAACGTACAGGTCGTCGGGGATCGGCGCGTATACTGCGGCAGCCTCAGGTCGGTGCCCGTCGAGCACGGCCGCGGCTGCCGCGAACGTCGAGAGGCCAACGGCGAAGTTGTTCGTCCCATCGAGCGGATCGACGATCCAGCGGTAGTCGCTCTCGCCGTCGTGTTCGCCCGATTCCTCTGCGTAAATCCGGTGTTCGGGGTGGTTTTCGCGGATCATATCGAGCATCCGGGCCTCGGACTCGCGGTCGGCGCGGGCCTTCACGTCGTGTTCGTGGTAATCGGCGTCGGTCTCGCCCGACTGAAAGCGCCCGCGAAGGTACTCGCCCCCGGCCTGAACGGCCTTGGCGGCCGTTGTGGCGATGTGTTCGGTCATGGAAATGGTCTTGGAATCAACGCGTATCCGCGTTTCGGTGCGCTCTGGAACCGCCCCGACGTTCGCCGCGGGCGCGGCGCTTTTCACGCCCCGCGACCACGCTCGGGTATGAACGTCTTCCCGGTCCCGGACGTCCCGGAGGTCGCCCAGGGTGACGACCTGGCCGCGACGATAGACGATCGGGTCGATCTCCAGTCCGACGACGTCGTCTGTGTGGCGAGCACGGTCGTCTCGAAGACCGAAGGCCGGTTTGCGAACCTGGATGAATACCCGGCGGGGCCACGCGCCCGGGAAATCGCGGCGCACCTGGAATCGATCACCGGCGACGAGAAGGACCCGCGGTTCGCCCAGGCCGTGCTCGAGGAGTCGACTGAGGTGCTCATGCAGGCACCGTTCCTGTTGACGGAAACGCGCTTCGGGCACATTGGCGTCAACGCCGGCATCGACCGGTCGAACGTTCCTGAACACGACCTGCTCCTCCTTCCAAAGCGCCCGAGTGAGAGCGCAGCCCGGATTCGGGCAGGACTGACGAACCGTCCGGCGGTGATCGTCACCGATACCAGCGGCCGGCCGTTCCGCCACGGTCAGCGCGGCGTCGCGATCGGGTGGGCCGGGATGTCCGCCAGTCGCGATTGGCGTGGCGAGACCGACCGCGAGAATCACGAACTCCAGGCAACCGTCGAGTCAGTCGTGGACGAACTGGCGGCCGCCCACAACCTCGTCGCCGGGGAGGGTGCCGGCGGCCGCCCAGTCACGGTCGTCCGTGACTGGCAATTCGGGGACATCGCCGGGTCGGACAACCTCTTCCGAAACGTGTCGACGGACTTCGTGCGCCAGGCGCTCCGGGCGTGGGAGTACGAGGCCAGGGAGGGCTAATGGTCCAGTATGCTTGGTATTGAACTCTCGCTGGAGCGACCGATCGCCGAGGCCGTGGACCTGGCCGGTATGGCCGAGGAAGAGGGGTTCGATGCGGTGCTGGGCTCCTGTCACTACAACAACCGGGACCCCTTTGTGGCGGCCTCGCGGATCGCCGCCGCGACGGAGACGGTCCGCGTCGGACCGGCAGCGGCCAACCCCTACGAGACGCACCCGGTTGCGCTCGCCGCGAGAGTGGCGACACTGGACGAGGTCAGCCACGGCCGGGCGCTGTTCGGGCTGGGGCCCGGCGATCGTTCGACCCTGGCCAACCTCGTCGTGGAACAGGATCGACCGCTCCGTCGGGTGCTTGAGACGATGCAGGTCGCGCGGCGACTATTCGACGGGGAACGCGTCGAACATAACGGAACGTTCGATGCGGTCGACGCGGGGCTCAACTTCCAGCCCGGACGGATCCCGATTTACGTCGGTGCACAGGGGCCACACATGCTCCGGATGGCCGCGAAGTACGCTGATGGCGTTTTGCTGAACGCGGCCCACCCCGACGACGTCGCGTGGGCGGCCGAACGCGTGGAGGAGGGCGTCGAGGAACGGGATCCGGACCGCGACAATCCCGAGTTCGTCGTCTACGCCGGCGTCAGCGTGGCCGAAGACGCCGCGGGGGCCAGACGGGTGGCTCGCCAGCCTGTCGCATTCGTCGTCGGGGGGGCTGCCGCCCCCGTGCTCGATCGGCATGGGATCGACCGCGATCGGGCAAAGGAAATTGGTGCCGCCGTCGAAGCGGGCGACTTCGAGGACGCCTTCGATCTGGTCACGCCGGCGATGCTCGACGCCTTCGCCGTCGCCGGGACACCTCCGGAGGTGGCCGACCGGTTTGATGCCCTTCTGGAGTACGCCGACGGGATCGTCGTTGGCTCGCCGCTTGGCCCGGCCCCCGCCACAGCGGTCAGGCTTGCTGGCGCGGCGGTGGACCGTTCGACTCGGGTCGAACGAGATCGATAACCGCGCCGATGCCCAGGAACGCGACGACGAGTCCCATGACACCCAGAATCAGGAAGCCGATGAGAAGCGAGACGGCCGACAGGGGGTCATACCCGGCGACGCTTGCGAACTGATCGATCGCACACGTCACGTTTTCGACGATATTCAGGCTGGGTTCGCAGGCCATGTGAGACCCATTCGACCCCCCGACACTTGGGTCTGACTTCCGGGTCATGAAGCGGCGGAACGCCCGCCGGCTATTCTTCCAGCGAGCGTTCGTCGCCGCGAACGCTATCGATGATAACGTCACCGTCGGGGCGCTCCACGATCCAGAACAGCTTGTAGGCCTCGACGGCGTCGTCGAACTCGATGGTTGGCGCGTGGTTGAGCGAGTAGCGTCGGAGCGTCCACTGGAAGACCGACTTCTGGGCGATCGCGTCGGCAGTCCCGTCGTCGATCTCCGGTGGGATGACGAGGACGTCCTCCACGGTGCGCTCGACCGTGTCGGGAACCACGTCAGCGCGCACCGCGAGTCGCCTGGAACGGTCCACGCTGACGATGAACTCGTCGGTTCGGTCCTCGACGAGTGGCCGCTCCATCGTGACGCTCGCCTTGCTCACCCGGTACGGGTACGCGGCCGCACCCACGCGACTGCCATCACCGGCCTCATCCCGGGGAATCGACGGGGGGATAACCGTCAGCGTCGCAGTCTCCTTGACCCGTCCGTCAGGGTGGCTACTCCCCGTGCCCTCCTCGTGGCCCGCCCCCCGATCGGTTCGGGGGTCGCTCGCCGCGGGAACGGCGGTCGATCCGTCCGGGTTCACGTCGTCGATGTCGTTGTTCATTCCCGCTGTCGATCCTCGTCCGGTCCCTCTGTCCAGTAGTCGGTGTCCTTGACGTGGGCCCGAACCGCGTCGTGTTCGGTGACTGCCTTGGGTTGTGGGATGCCCCCGTCCGTGAGGAAGTCGGGGGTACCCACGTCTCGGTCCTCGTCCTCACTCAGAACCGCCGACAGCGGCTGCTGGAACACCTCGAAGTGATCGTCGACTTGCCCCTGGTCCGGTGGCTCGGTGAGGAGCGAGACGACGATCAGGGTGGCCACAGACAGGACGAACGCTGGGAACAGCCCATAGACCGTCAGGAGGCCGTTCAGGAACGGCGCCGACTCGGCAGCCGGGATGCCGTTCCCGAAGGTGTCCAGGATGGTGCCCCACTGGGGCCAGATGACCATCGTCACCGTGCCGACGATCATGCTGGCGACCGAACCCTTGGCGGTGAACTTCTTCCACCACAATGTCGCGATGAGCGTTGGCCCGATCGCGGCGCCCAGGCCACCCCAGGCATAGTCGAGCACCAGGGTGTAGATCGACGTCTCCCGGAAGAGGTACGCAAACCCGACGCTGGCCACACCGATCGCGAGCGTAACCCACCGGGAGTACCGGACCAGTTGCTCCTGGGTCGCCTCCTCGTTCATGAACCCGTGATAGATGTCCTCGACGACGGCGCTGGTCGCAACCAGCAGCTGCGAGTCGGCGC
Source organism: Natrialbaceae archaeon (assembly GCA_046710005.1). Classification (GTDB taxonomy): domain Archaea; phylum Halobacteriota; class Halobacteria; order Halobacteriales; family Natrialbaceae; genus DATFIX01. Next base: position 6,168 of record JBKEGM010000055.1, on the reverse strand, counting down.
TGGACATCATGGCCGCAAGCGCGGCCGCGAGGATGACGCCGGCGACCACGCTGGGCAACAGCTCCAGGGTGAGTCTCGGCATGACTGTGTCCGTGTTCTCGATCGCGACGCCCTGGAGTTCGACGAGGGCGTAGAGCCCGACGAACGCGGCGCCGATGTAGGCCACGAACATGAACAGTTGGGCGACGACCGTCGCCTTTCGGATGTTTCGGACCCGATCGATGCCCATGAACCGCACCATGATGTGTGGGTTCCCGGGTACCCCGAGACCGATTGCGGCGTAACTGATGATCCCGAACAGTGCCGCCCAGCCGGTCATGCCGGCCGTGATGCTCGTTTTGGCACTGTCGATCGCCGCCAGGTCCTGGAAGGGGAGCCCGTAGTTGGCGAACGCGACGACCGGCAGAATGATGAAGCCGATCAGGATGATCGCGCCCTGGAAGTAGTCCGTCCAGGCGACGGCGAAGTACCCACCGAGCATGGTGTACCCGATCACGATTGCGCCGCCGATGATGACGCCCAGCCACATCTCGATGCCCAGCAACACTTGCAGGAGTGTCGCCGCCGCGACGATCTGGGCGCCCACGTACCCGCCCTCGAAGATGATCAACACGATTGACGAGATGATCTTCACCTGCCCAGTGTCGTCCTGCAGTCGCGTCTCGAAGAACGTGGGGAGCGTTACGGCGCGAACCACTTCGCTGTATTTGCGCAGACGCTTGGCGATCCCGGACCAGGCCGCCAGGTCGGCCGGGATCATCCCGAGGCCATTGAGGAAGGCCATGATCCCGCCGCTATAGGCGTCGGCCGGGACACCGAGCGTGAGCCACCCACTCATCTCGGAGGCACGTTCGGAGAAGCCAGTGACCACTGGCCCGACACGTCGGCCCCCAATGACGTAGTCGCCGACGGTGTCGAGCAACCGCGACGCGAAGACCCCGAGTCCCACCAGGACGACCATGTAGACCGCGAACGTCACCAGCACCCAGGTTCCCGCGCCGCCCGCGATCGATTCAGCCATCGTTCATTTCCTCCTTGTACTCTTCACGGAGGCGTTCTTCTCGTCGTCCTTCCCAGACGTAGTACACGACCAGGAGGATGAAGAAGACGACGAACGGTCCGACAAGACCTAACAAGTCGATCGTTGACAATGCACCCGCCATGTCCGTTCAAATATGCAAAGGTAGTTAGTATAAAGCTAGGGAATAATTTGGTGGCTTTCGACGAGAGAATTACACACACACACAGTCCCGATCCAGTTGCCGACTCGGTTCCGATTTGGCCCTCCGGTATAGGATACAGTGAAGGATTAGCAACTGTAACTAGGGATGGATGCCCATCACCGAACCATTCGAGGAACACACCGACCGGTACGAGGAGTGGTTCGAGGCCCACGAGGCGGCCTACGAGTCGGAGCGTTCGGCGGTCCGCAAACTCGTGCCGGAGGAGGGCCGAGGGCTGGAGATCGGCGTCGGGAGCGGGAGGTTCGCCGGGCCGCTTGGCTTCGACGTCGGGATCGATCCGTCCCGGAACATGCTCACTAACGCCCGCGAACGCGGGGTCACGGTCGCCGTCGGCGTCGCCGAACACCTGCCGTTCCGCGACGGTAGTTTCGACGCGGCCCTGATCGTTACGACGATCTGTTTCGTCGACGACGTGCGGACGACCCTCGAGGAGACCCGCCGGGTACTCGCTCCCGATGGCCGCCTCGTGATGGGGTTCGTCGATAGGGAGTCCCCGCTTGGCCAGCACTACGAGGAAAAACGCGAGGAAAACCCGTTCTACCGCGACGCGACGTTCCATTCGACCGACGACCTCCGGTCGGCCATGGACGCTGTGGGGTTCGCCGACATGACGTTCCGGCAAACTATCTTCGAGCGCCCGGGTGAAATGGCCGCTCCAGAGGACTCTCGCGAGGGGTACGGCGAGGGGTCGTTCGTCGTGATCGCCGGGACGCCGACCTGAGTCCTAGCAGCCATTAATATCATATCTCTTTCTATTCTTCCCGTTCTATCACGCATTCCGAACCGCGTCCAAATACGGTTGCTGTCGTGGCCCTTTCAGCACTTTCGTGACGAATTTGGGCCTCACTAATGCCCAAATCATGTCATAATGACTAAAATACTTATCCCCGCCGACGGCCTTGGTTCGAGTGCAATGACGACAATAAAGCCAATTGCTGGCGTGGCGGTTGCGCTCGCCGCACTCGTCGCGCTGTCCGGACTGGTCGCGGCCGGGATCGGCCCTGGCGTGACCAACGCCGCCGACGAATCGACGACTCAGACCGACTGGGACGAGGACGACATCGACGCGATGCTGGACCGACTCCAGGACCGGTACAACCTGACGGAAGAGCAGGTTACTCAGCTCCGAGAGACGGTTGAATCGGAACTCGATGCGGGAGCTGAACCGATCGAGATCCGTAACACCGTCATCGATCAGTTGGAGGCGTTCGGTATCGAGGATCCACAATTGGGCCCGCCGGACGACCGGGCCTCCCGGAACGACACCGTTCCGGACCCGGCATTCGACCGACTCCAGGAACGGTACGATCTCACTGAGGAGCAGGCGACTGACCTTCGGGAAACCGTCGAGTCGATGATCGACGAGGGCGCGAACCGGACCGCAATGCACGACGCCATCGTGGACAAACTCGAGTCGTTCGGTGTCGAGGACCCGGACCTTGGCCCGCAGGCGGCCTGGGACCACGATGACGCTGCCGACGCTCCGTGGGGGCTGTTCGGGTTTGGCCCGCACGCCAACGGCCAGGGTAACGGTCAGCAGGGGCACGGTCCCGGAAATGGCCCGCACGGTCACGGGATGGGCGCCAGTAACGCCGCCACCAACGGAACTGCCGGCGCCGGCGGTCCCGGAGCCGGGAACGGCCACGGTGCCGGGTCGAGCGGTCCCTAATACGGGGTCGTGTTGTCTCACGAACGATTTCCCAGGCTGACGCTTTTCGGTTCCTCCACCGTCCGGTCTGCCGACCGGTCAGGTCACTTCGCCGATTATTGGGTATCGAAACGGCGGTGGGGACCTACACGTATTTGTGACCGCTGGTACAACCATTCGGTGAGACCCGATGCGCAAGGTGCTCTGGTGGCTGATCGGCGGTTCTCGCGGCGGTCGAAACCGGCTGCGCATCATTACAACCCTCGACGAGGAGCCCATGAACGCTAACCAGCTCGCGGACGACCTCGACCTCAACTACAAGACGGTTCGACATCACCTCGAAATGCTGGCAGAGAACGACGTGGTGACGACCATGGGTGCCGACTACGGGACGATGTACTTCCTCTCGGACCGGATGGAAGCGAACCTGGACGTCCTCGAGTCGGTCGCCGAGCAGGCCGGACTGGAGGACGTGGTGGACAGAGCCGACGTGGCTACCGGGACGGAAACGAACGATGAAGCCGCCGATGGCGGGGCCACCGAACCAGGTGATCGCGATGAATAAACGCGAGGCGGGCATCAGGGTCACACTGATTGTCGCCGTGGCCCTCGTGATTTCGGCCATCGTGGCCGTGCTCGTGGATCCGGCCGTTCCAGCCGCTGTCCGGGGCGGACTCGGTCAGGGCGGCGGCCACACTCCGGGGATGGGTAACGGGATGGCAGGTGCCGGACCGCCCGATTCCGCGACGAACGATGCGTTCGACACCGTCGTTCAGGTCCGGATGTTCCTGGCAACGTTCAATGCCATCCTGCTGATGGCGCTGGTCTGGAGTTACCTGACGCTCTACCGGGACCTCCCCAACCGGTTCACACTAAGCCTGATCCTGTTCAGCCTCGCGCTCCTGCTGTACTCGCTTGCGTCGAACCCCGTCGTGCACGTCCTCTTCGGCTACCCGACGGACGCGAATCTCGGCCCATTCACCTTCCTTCCCGACGCGTTCGCGGCCGTGGCCGTAATTGTCCTGCTCTATCAGAGCTACCAGTGAACGGATACGATTATCATTCAGGCGTCACACGGGGTCGTCTGGATCGTGTCGTTCCTGCATCCGATCGGCTTCCATCGCGTACTGTTCCCGCCGTTCCAGATTTTCGACCGGGTTGAGGGCTTCCTGTTCTCCCTCGATGGCGGCGGTGACCTCGGGTGCCGGGCCGCTTCCGAAACGATTGAACGCCCATTCCTTCTGGAGGTAGTACGTGCCGTCAGGCGTCGAATAAATTATGACGAGAATGTTGGGGGAATCCGAAGAATACCTCCGTTCGACCATCCAGACCCGATAAGAATCGTCTTCGCCACCGTCTGCAGCGCTCTCTTCCATGCCTGGCCCCACCTCGCACCGTCCACGGCATAGAGTGACAGGGCGTTCCCAACCTCTGATAACTCGGTGTGGCAACCGGAATCGACAGGCTCGTGCGTGAAGTCCGAACGACGCGATAGGTTAGAGGAGGAACGAGACGATCGCCAGAATAACGAAGATGATGATCAACCACTTCGCTATTTCCATGCTGAGCCCCGCGATCCCACGCGCACCCAGCACAACTGCGACGACCGCCAGTATCAGAAAGAGAATCGCGAGTTCAATGATTCCTCCACCGAACTGCACAAGGGGGATGCCAATCGATGCGATCGTTCCGGGGAGTGCGGTTTCGAATAGCATACGTGTTCGTATTGCAGCATGTGTGCTGGAGAAAAAACGATCGTTGCCTGGTATGTCACCGTGATAAAAATGGGATTATACGATCCGGTTCTCCAGCGGTTCACCGTCGAGGTATCGGCGGTAATTTGCGACGAACAACTCGGCACAGCGGTCCATGTACTCGGGCGTCGACCCCGACATGTGTGGCGTCACGATGACGTTCGAGAGATCCCATAGGGGCGAGTCCTGCGGGAGGGGCTCGGTCTCGAAAACGTCGAGGGCGGCGCCACCGATCGAGTCCTGCTGGAGCGCGTAGACCATCGATTCCTGGTCGACGACCCCGCCGCGAGCGACATTGATCAGGACGGCGTCGCCGTTCATCATCCGGAACTCCCAGCGCCCGATCAGGCCCCGAGTTTCGTCGTTCAACGGGACGGCCACGACCAGGTAGTCCGATCGCTGGCACACGTCGTGGAGTCCCTCCGGGCCGAAGACTTCGTCGACGGCATCCGGGGCGTCGTTTGGATTGGCCTTCGTTCCGATCACGGTCATGTCGAACGGCTGGGCGAGTTCGGCAACTCGAGTCCCGATAGCTCCGAGGCCGACGATTCCGACGGTCTTCCCGGCGAGTTCGCCGCCCCGAAACCGCTCCCAGATTCCACGGCCCTGCTGGCGAACGGCCGTGTGGATGTTTCGCTCGAAGGCGAGCATGTACCCGAGCACTTGCTCCCCGATCGGTTCGGCGTGGATGCCGGACGCGTTGGTCAGCGCGATCCCCTGTTCGGCGAGCGAATCGAAATCGTATCGATTGACGCCGGCGACCAGGGCCTGAATCCACTCCAGGTGCGCGGCCCCGTCGAGGAGTTCGCCCTCGAACCCGAAGGTCAGAACGATCTCAGCGTCGTCGATCGCCTCCCGTGTGCCTGCCGGCGTGTGCTCGACACGGAGGTCGATCTCCGAGAGTCGGGCCTCGATGCCGTCGCGAACCTGTTGGGCACTGTCACGGGGAACGTGGTGAGGAATCAGGACGGTGGGTTCCGTGGTCATGAACGAGAATGGGATGGCACGATCCAAATAGCTCCGGAAAGCGGGCATTCCCTCGCCATTGATCCTGACGCCCTGGACAGAACCGGACCCGCCGGAATCGACGGACGGTCTCGAAGTTGGTTCTCGGCAATGGGTTCCGTCATTTCACTAGACGGACGACGGGGGTCAGGCAAGACCACTTTCCAATCCCGGAACTGAGAGCTCCCGCCTCCCCAACTGCCTGGGTGAATTTTGGTGTTTGGCCCGCCGTTGGATCATTGGGACAGTCCCAAACCATTGCGGACCCTTCCCGGAGCGATACGAATCGTCGCTGGGGTTCTGCTCACTGCGTGGCTCGTTTGGATTCGGGTTTCTGGCGGACCCTTCTTCGATTCGAATACCGCTCAGCTCCCGGCGCTGTCCGAAAGAAAAGTGGGCGTGATACCAAACCCTGTGGGGCAAACGTTCAAATATGCTGAAACCTGAAGACTGTGTAGGCTTGATCGATTTGACAAGTCCTCAGGAAATGTTGCCGCCTCGACTGGGCGTGGAGCAC
>JBKEGM010000054.1:0-11580 GCA_046710005.1 Natrialbaceae archaeon | reverse complement strand
CTCGACGCGGGCGTTTGCCCCTTCATCGGACGATGGCGGCGGCAGGAGGACGCGGTCACCGAAGTCGTCGTTTTCGGGCCAATTGGCGGGCGTGGCGACTTCCTCCTCGTCGGCGGTCTGGAGCGCCTTCAGCGTGCGCAAGATCTCGTCCATGTTGCGGCCGGCCTCGGCGGGGTAATAGAGGACGGTTCGAACGGTGCTCGTCGGGTCGACGATGAACACTGCGCGGACGGTACTGGTCCCGGCACCCGGATGGATCATGCCGAGTTCCGTTCCGACGCGGCCGGATTCGTCAGCGATGATCGGGAAGCTGATGTCGACATCGAGTTCCGCCTCGATCCAGTCGGTCCACTTGATGTGCGAATGCACCCTGTCGACCGAGAGGCCGATCAGGTTCGCGCCCAGTTCCTCGAACTCCTCCCGGCGCTGTTCGAAGGCGACGAATTCCGTCGTGCAAACCGGGGTGAAGTCGCCTGGGTGGCTAAAGAGGACAAACCACTCGTCTTCGAACTCGTTCGGGAGTGTGAGCGTTCCGTGGGTCGTTTCTACCTCGAGTTCGGGGAATTCGTCCCCGATGAGCGGCATTCCGTCTTGGCTTTCGTCTTCCATTGTCACATGCATTTATTGTCGATACGGCCACTTCAATCTAACTAACTAGCACGAATTTTTCCTATTCCGAGAACAATTATTAAGGATTTGTAAGCAACCGGCTTCAATGTGGTCGGATCGGGTGCTGTTTGCACAAGATGCTGCAAATGCCCCGATGGTCGGCCCACCGGAGCCATACTCCGTTCGCCGATGCCCGCCGTTACGCGAGTTCGTCGATCGTCTCGACGATCAGGTCCGCGAATTCGCTGGTCGAAACCTTTTCGCCACCCCCGATGTTACGGTGGAGGTCGTAGGTGACCTTGCCCTGGGAGATGGTGGCTTCGACGGCGTCGCGAACGAGGTCCCCAGCGTCGTTCCAGCCCATGTAATCGAACATCAGTCGTCCCGAGAGGATCATCGCGGACGGGTTGGCCATGTTTTGTCCCGCACGTTTGGGTGCGGAGCCATGGACGGGTTCGGCAAGCACGAGGCCATCCCCGAAGTTGCCACCCGGCGCGATGCCGAGGCCCCCGATTTGGGCCCCGGCGGCGTCCGAGAGGTAGTCGCCGTTGAGGTTCGGCATGGCGAGGACGTCGAATTCGTCGGTGCGGAGTTGCATCCACTGGAGCATCGCGTCGGCGAGGCGTTCCTCGACCATGACCGCGTCCTCCGGGATATCGACCTCGTCCTGGGTCTCCCACAGCGAGTCGGGGGCGGCGAAGACCTCGTCGTCGGGGTATTCCTCCTCGGCGACTTCCATGCCCCACTCGCCGAACTGCCCCTCGGTGAACTTCATGATGTTCCCCTTGTGGACCAGCGTGACCGTGTCGCGGTCGTGCTCGATAGCGTAGTCGATGGCCTCGCGAACGAGTCGCTTGGATCCCTTCTCGGAGATCGGTTTGAGGCCGAGGCCGATCGCCCCGTCGTGCATGGTCCCGTCGAAGCCCATCTCGTCTTCGACGAAGGCTCGCACCTGTTCGGCGTCGTCGGTGCCCGCTTCCCACTCGATGCCAGCGTAGACGTCCTCGGTGTTCTCCCGGAACGTCACCATGTCCATCTCCTCTGGCGCCTTCATCGGGGAGGGGACACCATCGAGATAGTAGGTCGGCCGGACGTTGGCGTAGAGATCGAGCGTCTGGCGCAAAGCGACGTTCAGGCTCCGGAAGCCCGCCCCGACGGGCGTCGTTAGTGGCCCCTTGATCGCGACACGATGTTCGCGGATCGCCTCGACCGTCTCGTCTGGGAGGTTCTCGCCGTACTTCTCTCGGGCGCTTTCCCCAGCGTAGATTCGCATCCAGTGGATTTCCCGCCCGGTCGCCTCGGCCGCGGCGGTCAACACTCGCTGTGCGGCCGGCCCGACGTCTTTCCCGATTCCGTCGCCATAGAGAATCGGCACGATCGGGTCCGCCGGTACCGCGATGTCGTCTCCGTCGGCCGTGATCTTGTGCCCCACCTCGGGGGCGTCGATATGCTCGTAACTCATGCGTGGTAGACGTCACTCACGTAATGGGTATAAGGACTCCCCTTTGGGACACTGTCGCAAGTCTTGCCGTCCGTCCCCGGTGGGTGCCCGGGTCGAGCGTAATCCCGGGTCGTCATGCCCCATCCGGGATCGTTATGCCGTCAGTCGACGACCCCTCGACCATGCAGGTCATCGTTCACGGCGGTGCCGGCGGCGAACCGGACGAACCCGAACCGCGACAGGACGTGCTCGACCAAGCGGCAGAGAACGGGGTGATGGCGGAAACGCCACTCGACGCCGTCGAGGCGGCGATTCACGTCCTCGAGTCCTCGCCACGATTCAACGCGGGCGTCGGCGGGGCGGTGCAGTCCGACGGGAATATCCGGACCGACGCCGGCGTGATGACGAGTGACCTCGACGCGGGCGCGGCCTGTTCGATGCCCGGCGTCGAGCACGCCGTCTCCGCCGCTCGAGTGGTCATGGAGGCGACCCCACACGTGCTGGTGAGCGGCCGGTCCGCCGTCGGACTCGCCGAGGACTTCGGCGTCGAGGTGGATCGGGACCTCTGGAGCGACCGGTCCCGCGAACGATGGGCCGACGAGGAAGTGCCGGACGGGCCACCGAGCGACCATCTCTCTTGGCTCACCGAGCGGTTCGGACGGACGGACCCGGGCGGGCGCGAGTCGGAAGAGAAAGACAACACGGGAGGGGCCGGCGACGAACACGACCACGATACGGTCGGTGCGGTGGCCACTGACGGCGAGACGTTCGCGGCCGCCACCTCGACCGGCGGACGATGGCTCGCCCTGGCTGGCCGGGTCGGCGACGTTCCCCAGATCGGGAGCGGCTTCTACGCGACCCCGGCCGGTGGCGCCAGCGCGACCGGTGCAGGCGAGGACATCGCCAAGGTGACGCTCACCCGGCGCGCAGTGGGTCATCTCCAGACGGGCCACGACGCGCAGCGCGCTGCCGACCTCGCTATCGAGGAGTTCGCCGAACTCACGGGATCGGACGCTGGTGTGATCATCCTCGACGATGAGGGTGCCGGGGCGGCGTTCAACACGGACGCGATGCAGACCTCGATTGCCCGTCGGTAGGCCGACGGTTGTTCCCATCCGCCCGCCTCGAATTCGACGATTGACTAGAGGCAGTTTTATTATCGACGAAGACCGAGATAGGGTCATGCACGATCCCGAGCGTCGAACACCGAAAACGGTCTGTCCGAATTGCGGGAGTACCTTATCGAACATCCAGGGCGTTCATGCCTGTACCTCCTGTAACTGGACTTCCAAGTAATTTCAATTCCTTCGACGCCCGCCGTGGTCGGTTCCCGCTGATGAATAAACCCTTTTGCTCCCGTCGCCCGAAGCGGGAGCCATGAGCGAAGAGGTCGATCTGGACGCCGAGCAGTACGAGAAACATCGCGACGCGGGCGAAATCCTCGCGCAGGTCCGCGAGGAAACCGCCGATATGGTCGAGGTCGGCGTCTCCCACCTTGAAGTCGCCGAGTTCGCCGAGGATCGCATCCGCGAACTGGGGGGCGAACCAGCCTTCCCGGTGAACATTAGCATCGACGAAGAGGCAGCCCACGCGACGCCGTCGGCCGACGACGAGGGGACGTTCGGCGAGGAAATGATCAACCTCGACATTGGCGTCCACATCGACGGCTGGCTGGCGGACACCGCCGTCACGGTCGACCTTTCTGGGAACCCGGAACTGGCCGAGGCACCTGCCGAGGCGCTCGACGCCGCAATCGATGTCATCGAACCGGGTGTCGAAACTGGCGATATCGGCGCCGCGATCGAGGACGTCATCGATGGGTACGGCTACAACCCCGTGGTGAACCTTACGGGACACGGGTTAGGGCATTGGGACCAGCATACCACCCCGAATATCCCGAACCGGGCCGTCACGCAGGGCACGACCCTCGAGGTCGGCGACGTGGTTGCCATCGAACCGTTTGCCACCGACGGCACGGGCAAGGTCACCGAAGGGGCCGAGGAAGAGATTTTCGCCCTCGAACACGAGGGGTCCGTCCGGAACCGCCAGGCCCGCCAGGCGCTCGAGCAGATCACCGAGGACTTTCGCACCCTTCCCTTCGCCACGCGCTGGATCGAAGCGGGGCGGGCCGAGATGACCCTCCGCCGCTTGAAGACCCAGGATATCATCCATGGGTACCCAGTCCTCAAGGAGGATGATGGGAAACTAGTCAGCCAGAAGGAACATACATTGATCGTCACGCCGGACGGTTGTGAGGTCACGACTCGTTCGGAGTGAAGTGGCGTTGTCGAGGGGGAGGCCAGGTACCTTGAAACGGGATCACTGGGGAAAACAAACGAATGCGTCGCGCGCGCTGAAATCGAGGCAACCGTCGAGGGAATAATTACCAAGCAGTCCGATTACACACCGTTCATTCGGCGACTCTCGCGATGCCCACAGATCTGACACTGGCTTACTCGATACGGTTCCCGGGAGAACTCGGCGTTGTCCGCCGAGCTGTTCTCGGTCTTGATCTGGATCGTTACCTTGTGCTCCGTTTCTTGCTCACACATATTGCACCGTTCCGTGCGCCCGGTGGGCGAGTCGCCAGTCGTTGCCATCCCGTCCCACCGTTTCACGGGTTTCCTATTAAACCCTCACACCCGTTCTGGATCGTTTTCCGGGGACGGCGCCATGATTTCGCCCGACATTGGCTCTACGCTTAGTAGATCGTTTATTCTCGCAGTTGTTATTTTTGTTCGACGAGTGAAGTGGCAATACAAAACCCCGGTTCCTCGAGGCAGCCCTCCCACCAAGATTGTCGACGATGGACATCGTCGAGTGGAAAGCGGATTCCCTTTTGCGGCTGCGGCCGAAAGGACTCCTATGGAGCAGGTGTTCGCCCCGTGGCGCATCGAGTGGATCGAACGGGAGAACAAGAACGCGGAGATTCAGGGGTGCGTTTTCTGCGAACTCCCCGACTTCGGGGCGGACCGCGAGTATTACGTCGTCGCCCGGAGCGACCGCGCGTTCGTCATGCTCAACAACTATCCCTACAATCCGGGCCACGTCATGGTTATCCCGCGCCAGCATTCAGGAGATTTCCGTGAGCTAAACGAGGAGGTCCTGCTGGATCACGCTCGCCTGAAACAACGAACCTTCGGGGCGCTGGAGACTGGCATGAACCCGGACGGGTTCAACGCGGGCATGAACCTCGGGGACGGGGCTGGGGGTTCCGTCGACGACCACCTCCACACCCACGTCGTCCCGCGTTGGGAGGGCGATAGTAACTTCATGCCAGTCATCTCCGAGACGAAGGTCATCGTCGAAGCCCTGGAGGACACCTACGATCGCCTGCATGAGGCGTTCGCGGCACAGGACGGAACGACGGTGTCCGAATCCGGCGCGGTCGTCGTCGAGTCGGACTGAAACTTACTCGGATCGACTACTCGGTCAGCGTCACTGCCACGGCTGCACCGACGCTCGTTAGGGCACCCCCGAGGGGGAACGTCGATCGCGGATCGATCCGGTACATGACCCCGCCGGCGGTCGGGGCGACGATCCCGCCGGCCGTGGAGACCATGCCTCCGATGCTCCAGGTCCGACCGCTTTCCGCCTCGTCGAACTGGTCGAAGAAGTAGCCCAAAACTCCCGGGGCGATGGCCGGCTTGAACGCGAAGATCACCACCCCGATAGCGAAACGTGTTACTCGCCGACGTGATCAGCCAAAGCACGGCCACTGAGATCCAGAGTTCGCGGAAATACAGCGGAAGGGTCTGGGTCGAGACCTCGGCGACAAAACCGGCGCCCCGTACGCGAGGAAGTACCCACGAAGGTCCCTGTCGCCGAGAACAGTTTTGAACGCGTTTCGGAGAGTTGACCTCGATTCGCCCGACATCCCGAACGCTCGGCGGTTCCCGAGACCCGACAAAGTGCCTTGCGGTCGTTCGTTAAGGGATTACGTGTGTCGGCAGTCCCTCAATCCACGCATCGAAGACGGTTCAAAACCGCCCAACCGACCGAAACATCGGCAATTGTCAGGCTGACTTGACGAGACGGATCTGGGCCGCAGTCTCGCCGCCAGCAGAGTGGAGGCGATAGGTCACGTCTGGGTCACCGTCTCCGATTTGTTCGTCGCCGGGACTGCCAGCCCAGGCGTCGGCGTAGGTCACAGTGACCGACTCGCCTGGTGAGACCATTTCACTCAGCCGTGCGATTGGGGCATAGGCGACCAATGGCCCTATTCGGTTCAGCGCCCCGAGGAACCGGCGCGGGACGTCGTCTTCGTTCGTCACGTCGATCTCGACGGGCGGGGCGTCAAGGCTTTCGTGGGTTTCGGGGACGGAAATGGCGGCGGAAAACTCCGGGGGTCCTGCGCCAAGCCGGGGCCCGATGGCGTCGTCGATGCCCTGCTTGCCGCCGGGCCAGGTCAAGCTCACGTCACCATCCGGCTCGGCAGTCGGCATGGCGAACAGGAGTAACCCGCCGGGACGGCCGCGCTCGTACCACTGGAAATCGCCCCAGTCAGTTCGGTAGAACCGATCGAGAATCATGGGTTCAAGTGAGTCGTCGCCGATATCGAGCGTGAAGTCCGACCGGGAAAGCGAGCCCTCGACCGCCACGCTCGCGACCAGGTACGGCGTGCCAGGGTTGGAAATCCCGATCGAGTCGGGCGAGTTCGGAACCACGACGCCGTACTGGAGGTGAGCGGACTGGACAGTAACATCGGCCGTTTCCGTCTGTTCGTCAGTCGTCGTCGATTCGGTCGTGGTCGGCTCTTTGGTCGTCGATTCAGTGGTGGGCGTCGGGTCCGCGATGGGGGTCGACGTCGGGTCGTCCCCTGCCGTCGTCGTCCGGTCGGCGGTGCCGGTATTGCGGGGATTCAGACACCCGGCGAGACCGGCGAGTGCGGCCCCTGTCGTCGCGAGAAACGAGCGTCGTCTCATATCGAGAGGATAGAGACCGACGAATAAGTGCCTTCAGTAGGGTGAAACGCGGGTTTAAGCTGCCACTGTGGCTTCGTCCCGTGGATCCGAGGCCCAAAGCGGAAAAATGTCGATACGTCCTTACGATGCCCGTCCGTACCCCGGACCAATGAGTCGCCGGCGGTCCCTCAGGCGCATCGGAGCGCTCGTCCTCGCCGTCAACATAGCGTTAGCAGTGGCGAAAGGAGTGGTCTTCTGGTGGACCGGGAGCCTGGCCGTGGGCTCGGAGGCGGTGAACAGCCTGGCCGACTCTGCGTACAGTATCGTCGTCCTCGCGGGACTGTACCTGACGACCCGTCCGGCCGACTTCGATCACCCGCACGGTCACGAGCGCATCGAACCGTTCGTTTCGCTGTTCGTCGCGGCCGGTATCCTTGCTGCCGGCGGCTTCGTTGGCTACCGAAGCGTGACGACGATTCTCTCAGGGACGGCGACGGTAACCCAGGGACCGGCCGCCGTGGCAATCTTAGTAATCGCCGCCGCCGCGAAGTTTGGACTGTACCGGTATTGCTTGCGAATCGGACGGTCCCAGCACTCCCCTGCCGTCGTCGCCACGGCAATTGACAATCGGAACGACGTACTCACCGCGAGCGCTGCCTTGTTCGGGGTTCTCGGCGCACGAGCAGGATACCCGATCCTCGATCCTCTGGCCGCAGGGATCGTTTCGATCGGGATTCTTTTGACCGGCGTGGAGGTGATCCGGGACAACGTCGGATATTTGATCGGCCGTGCCCCCTCCGACGACCTGCGCTCGGAGATCCTCGAACGCACCCTCGAACTGGACGAGGTGGAAGGTGCTCACGACGTCATCGCGCACTACGTCGGCCCGCAGGTCGACGTCAGCCTCCACGTCGAGGTGGAAGGCAAACTCACGCTTTTCGAGGCCCACGGGATCGAAACAAAAGTGAAAGACACCATCGAGGCCATCCCCGAGGTTGATGACGCCTTCGTCCATGTTGACCCGAAGGAACTCGGTGAGTGGAAGGATGAGGGTGAGACCGAGGAGTTGCTTGGCCCTGTCGCCGAGACGTCGGAGGACGCCGAGAACGAGTCCGCGGACGGTCGCGAAGACGGGGACGTGGATTCGACGACGTGACCGGCAGTCGCCGGAACCGGAACTCGAGGATTACTGGGACTTCGACGGACCCGAGAGTCGATAGGTGGCGAGCCCTCGACCGAAGCACAGTTCAACCACGTGGTGGTTGGTCGAGAGGATGAGTGAGCTGACGATCCACGACGATCGCCTCGCCCGTCGGATGGATGCCGGGGACTTCGTCCTGGCAGTCGTGACCGCGACGAAACCCGACTTCTACAAGCAGGCGCCCCTGGTAGCCGCCGCTCGCGAGCGTGGCGTCCCGTGTTTCGTCCTCCATACTGGCCAGCACTACGACGACGAACTCGGACACGGACTCGCTGAATACGACCTGGAGGATCACATTGCGATCGACCTGGGGATCCGCGGGGGCCTATCCGAGAAAACGGCACAGGTCCACCAGCGCATCGAGGCCGTGGCCGACCGACTCGCGGACTGGGGGGATACGACCGTTCTCCCGATCGTCCACGGCGACACGCACGCTGCAGGAATCGTCCCGCAGGCCTGGCTGTTCGCGACGAACCAGGCCGTAGCACACAACGAAGCAGGCCTCAGAGGGATGTCACCCTCATTCGACGCCGCGGGAGACCCCGAACGGTTCGTCGACGACCAGTGGGCGGGCGAGTGGTCCATCAACCGGGCCGAACCGTTCCCCGAGCAGTACGACACCTTCGTTGGGTCAGCAGCCTCGGCGTACCACTTCGCACCGGTCGAACTCAACCGGGAGCATCTCGAGCGAGAGGGCTACCCGGCATCGGTCGACGGTCGCGAGCGCATCCCGGTCGTCGGGAACTCGGTCGTCGACGCCATCGAGATGAAACGCGACACGGACCTCGAAAAGAGCGTCTTCGATCTGTATCCAATCCTCGAGGCGCGCGACGACTGGATCCGGGTCGACGTGCATCGACGGGCAAACCTGCTGCCGGATCGCTTCCGGGCCATCGTCGAGGGCGTGATCGGCCTGGTCGACGCCGGCTACAACGTCAACTTCGTCGAATTGACTGCCACCCGGCAGGCGCTGGAGCATTACGGCTATCGCGAGCGACTCGTTCGGCTGGACGAGGAACGAGAGAACTTCCTGTTCACGGGACTGTGGAAGAAACACGCTCACGTCTACGAGTTCCTGGAGTCCGGCCAGTGTCTCGCCGAACTCACCGACTCGGGAAGCATGCAGGAGGAACTCAACGTCATCGACGAGGCGATCTGTCTGACGGCGCGGTTCAACACTGACCGTCCGGAGACCGTCTTCGATGCGGGAACGAACCTCCTCGTTCCCCCGATTGGCGGCGACTACGTCACCGAACTGGTCGAGTACGTCGCCGAAACCGATCGGGTGCGCGAGGAGATCCAGTCGGGGCCCACGCTCTACGGTGAGACCGTCGGCGAGTCGATCGTCCGGTTCCTCGAGGAACGACAGGACGTCGAACCCTTCGATTGGGCCCACGATCGGGTCGGATTCGACGCTGGGGCGATGGACTTCGAGTACCTGTAATCAGTTCGACCTGGTTGCGCATTAAATCAGTCACCCGCCCGGATCGCACCGAGGGGTAGCTATAAATCCCTTTAAATCATGGGTTATTTTGTAAAGTGATAACCATTACCAACGACCCGCTACAGACGAAGTAAGCGCGGTACCGATCGGGGAAATCGGGGGCGGAAGGGGGGACGTCGAATCCCAACGACCATCGTTGCTGGATGCCGCTCAAGTGGATACGAACTCTCGTCTCCGGAATCCCTGAAACGCTTGCGTCAGTCGACCATTCAAAACCTAACGGGAATAATTCATGACAGCACACGAAAACCGAGGGGAAGGGGACGGGTTCCGGTTGCAGGTCCCCGTTGACCTCTCCGATGTAGAAGCACTGCGAGAAGAAAAGCCACAAGAACTCCTCGCCGTCGGCAAACTTCCGGACGGGACGACCGTGTCAGCACCGGTGAAAATAGAGGGCTGCGAGGGCGTCGCAGTCCTTTCCTTCGAGGAACAGCCCGATAGCGTCGGGATCTATTTCGGCCCCAAACGAGCGACTCCGGAGGAACTGGTTCAGTCCCAGACGATCACGCGGAACGTTTCGGGGGAGCAATGGGACGAGACTCCGGAGGGAGCATTAGATCCGATACGAATCCCGCCGTCCTACTGGCACTGGTGGTATCGCTGGTGCCGGGAGTTCACCATCACCGGCCGACTGGTTTGTCCCGACGGGAGTCCCGTTCCGGGGGCCACGGTGTGCGCGAAGGACGTCGATTCGTGGTTTTTCTGGAGCAGTACCGAGGAACTCGCTTGTGACACGACCGACGAACATGGCGCCTTCGAGATCGAGTTCCGCTGGTGTTGTGGGTTTTGGCCCGAATGGTGGTTGGAACGGCGCACCTGGCGGCCCGAACCGGGGCTGGTCGAGCGGGTTCAGGAAAACGTCCTCGCGGACTCCGACGTCTCGCTCGGCCGGGCTGGCTCCCAGCCCAGCCTGGATGTCTTCGAGGGATTGATCGACGATCGGCCAGAGCCCGGCAAAGCTTCATTGTCGGACCTCGATCCGGACCACCTGGAGCAGGTTCGGACCCAACTGGTCGACCGACTCCCTGACGTTCCGGACCTGCGCCAGCGGAACGTCTGGCCCTGGGCACCATGGCAACCCTGGTGGGACTGCGAACCGGACGTGATCTTCGAGGCGACCCAGGCGGGGGAGGTCGTGCTCGATGAGGGAATTGAAGACGCGCGCTGGGACGTCTCCACCTCGGAGGACGTGGTTCTGACGGCCACCGAGGAGGCCCAGTGTCGTGGGGACTGCAAAAAACCGCCGTGTCCGGATGGTGAATGTCTGCTCGTGACGAAGGTCTGCGGGGCCACGATCGATACGGTTGGCGGCAATCTGGGTGCCCCGGCGACGCCGGAAGGGTACCGAAGTCCCGGCGGGGCCGATCGGCCGTATGCCGGTACCGTGAAGCTGTTTCGCAACCCCGGAACGTTGCACAACGTCGACTATCTCGGGTTCGAGTACGATGACGGGACGGGGTGGGCGCCGGTTCCCCACGCTGCCCTGCAGAACTTCCAGCGACACTACTTCGACTCGACAAAACCGATCTCGGCGGCCTTCGGCGACGTGCCCTTCGATTTCAGGACTATCGATGGACAATACGTCATTCCGACCCGCGAGTATTTCGAGGGGGAGAGCAGCCTCTCCTGGGGCAGCAACGCCTTCTGGTTGAACCACCGAAACCTGCTTGTCCCGATCAATACCGAAGTGTTCGACGACGGTACCTACCGGTTCCGGGTGATCGGGTGGAACGAAACCGGCGGTGGCGAGGAGTTAACCGACCGTCGCGTCCTGGATCGGTGTGGCGAGGAGACCGAGGGGACGGTCGAAATCGTTCTCACCGTCGACAACCGGGCGAACCCGGATCCGAACCATCCGGCCGCTCATCCCAGCGGCCCTGGAACCGTCCACACCCCTGTCACGGAACCGGACACAGCCATT
>JBKEGM010000053.1:0-11643 GCA_046710005.1 Natrialbaceae archaeon | reverse complement strand
GACGGCGAATGGCCCCGCTTTGCCGTCGGATCGGCGGCCGACCTCGATCCGATCACTGCTGCCAGGGATGCACTCGCGGAGGCCCTCCAGAACTGGATGGAACTCCAGAGCATGGGGAAAGCAGCCGCCACAGAGGAATCCGGGGCCATCGGGCGGTACGCAGACTTCCCCCGCGAGGCTCGAGAGTTCGTCGACGCTGGTGAGGCGGTTCCAGCAGAGAGCGTCGGCCCGGACGAGGCGCGGACTGGGACTGCGGAACTGGATGCGGTCGTTCGTCGGCTGGATGCAATCGACCTCACACCCTACGCGGCCCGATTGACGCCACGAGATGTTCGCCGCGCCGGATTCGAGGCGGTCCGCGTGCGCGTTCCAGGCGCCCAGCCGTTGTTCACTGAGGACCCGTTCTTCGGTGACCGCGCTCGGTCGGTCCCGTCATCGTTGGGATTCGAACCGAGGCTCGATCGGACGTTTCACCCCTACCCCTAAGAGCACCTGGAAAGGCCCTTTAGACCCCGAACGTGGCCCGGAGCATGTCCCGAGTGCCTGGACCGAGGCCGACCGCCACGACGGCGATGAGAAGCATGATCGTAAACCGTGGATTTTCTTCGTAGACCGTCTCGTCGAAGAGCCAGATGACGAACACGGCGGCGATCATTTTAATCAGCAGGAACGGCCAGGCGTCCCCGGTGACGTTGATCACTGAGGCTGGGAGGACGTTGCTGGTGACGTCAACCACGAAGGCGTTCACCGGATGTTTCGGCACGAGGTCGTAACCCAGCCCCAACTCTGCCGCCCAATCCAGCCCAACCACGTTGGCCACGCCGTCTATAGCCTGGCCGAATATAATGGGTATCCCCATGCGTTGGGTTCCTGCCTGGATTTGAGGGGCGAACAGTTCAATGGCATACCACGTTGCGGCGGTCGCTAAGATTGCCCCGATCAGGGTAACCACCAGAATCGGCGGGTGGAAGGAAACGTACTCCTGTGTTCCGGCGAGAAGGGCCAAAATCATTAGGTTCAGGACCAGAAGCGCTGTTCCGATCACGGCGAGAGGATATTCGTAGCCCTCCATGTGTCCCGACCGATCGAGTTTGATCGCCAGCAGGACGGCCCCGAGCGCCAGGAAGAAAACGGTGAAGTATATGAAGGGGCTGATGAGGAGCGTGTTCCATGGGTAGGCGATTGCCTGGTCCGCACCCATGTCAATCGCCCGGTTGTTTGCGTCTTCGATCACTCGGAGCGCGCCACCCAGAAACATGAACGGGACCAGCGCGAAGAACCCGGCCCGATAGCGCTTGATAGCCAGCCGGCGGAGCAGGAGACCGACGCCGGCCACCATGACAATGAGGATGATCGCGTACCCCACCTCGGAGACGAGTGTGTACCCAGGTTCGGCAATCGGGCCCCGTGCTGAACTGTCGGTCAGCGCTTGACAATTGGTGTTGCTATTGAGTATTGTTTGAGCGCCCTCATCCCAGGCCGCACACGATCCGCCATGGGCGTCTGCATAGACTGGCCCCCAGAAGTAATGCCAGACGAATTCGGCGTACACCCTGCGGGGAAACATTACGGAACCCAGGGCGAGGATTGTGACGAGACTACCGACCAGACCGGCCCAGGCCCGTTCGAGGCCCATCCGTTCGAGCACGTCGTTCATACCGGATACGGCCGGGCGGGGAGTGTTTTACCCTTCCGGTCTCAACCGCGTTCGATCTCACACTGGCAGCGATTCGCTGTCGTGTGGGGTGTCCAGAACGACCATCGTGTTGGACCTAATCAGTCCGTCCATGTTTGCGATCCGATCGAAGAGCAACTCCTTGAGTTCTCCGGGGTCGTCCGCGTACAGTTTCGCCATGACGTCCCAGTCCCCCGTCGTCAAGTGAATTTCTTGGATCCCGTCGATGTTGGAGAGTCGATCGAGGACGGTATTTTCCTGCCCCTGTTCGACGCGAAACCCGATGACAGCGGATATGTCGTACCCAAGTGCCTGGGGATCGACTTCGGCGTGGTATCCCGCGATCACGCCGTTTTCCTTCATCCGGGTAACGCGATCATGGACAGTTGCACTCGACATATCAATCTCCCTCGCAATTTCGCTAAATGGCGTCCGAGCGTCGGCCTGGAGGATTCGGAGGATTTCTCGATCGGTCTCGTCCAGTTGCATACCTATATCTGCGTTAATGAAGCTAAATCAAGGTGTTCATCCACGGTCGAGACGGTCGCCACTCATCGGTTCGGGGAGTAATTCACCCAGCGTATACGTGCGCGTGGTGTCACCGTGGTCAGTGTACACCACGAACTCTTCGTCACAAAACTCGGCGAGCGTCTGCCGACACAGTCCACAGGGCGTGACGCCGTCACGCTCACTCGACGTGACGGCGATGGCCTCAAAATCGCGGTAGCCGCGTTTGATTGCAGCACTGAGGGCGACCTCCTCTGCGTGAAGGCTGTTCGAATAGTTCGAGTTTTCGATGTTACAGCCCGTAAACACCGACCCGTCGGCCGTGCGAATTGCCGCGCCGACGGAAAACTCCGAGTAGGGCGCGTGTGCGGTTTCCAGTGCGTCGCGTGCCGCTTCGATTAGGTCGTTCATATTCGGGAATCAACACGGGAGACCCTTGTAGCCAGGTGATTCAAAGCCGTCCGATTGTCATTCCACGTAAACCGGGGTCGACTGGTGAGTCACTCCTCGCCCGACTCGTAGTGATCGCCCGCGGCGTCGGGAATTCGAGTGTGACCAACTAGCGCCAGCACGACAATGACGGTCACGTACGGTACCATCTGGACGATCTCCGGCGGCAGCCCCGCACCGACCTGCTGGAGCCTGAACTGGAGGGCTTCAAGGGAGGCGAACAGGAACGACGCCCCGAATGCACCAAGTGGGTTGTAGTTGCCGAAGAGGTAGGCTGTGATGCCGATCCAGCCACGGCCGTCCACCATTGTTTCACCCGTTCCAATGAACTGACCGACCTGTCCGAGCGAGAGTCCCGCACCGCCGATGCCACAAAGCACGCCCGATAGCGTAACCCCGATGTATCGAACGCGACTGACGTCGACCCCGGCCGTGTCGAGGGCCTTCGGGTTCTCGCCGCTGGCCCGAACCCAGCGTCCGAACCGGGTACGATTCATGACGAACCACGCGGCCGGCGCCGCGACGAGCAGCATGTACACCGTCGGGTTCGCGTCAAAGACGACCGGGCCGATGATCGGGACCTCCGAGAGCACGGGAACTGTCCAGTTGTTGAGCGTCACTACACTGTTGCTCGAACGCTCGCCCCAGATGATCTTGCTCCCGAAGGGGGCCAGCCCCAGCGCAACGAGCCAGACGGCCAGTCCGGCGATGATCTGATCCGCCTTGTATCGGATCGTAATGACGGCAAACAGCAATGCGATGAGGGTACTAGCCCCGATTGCGGCGAAGAACCCGGTCCAGGCAGCAAACTGTGACCCGCCGCCCATGGCATCGGCCACGGCGACCCCAGCGAACGCCGCAATGATGAGCAACCCTTCCAGCCCGATGTTGATCACGCCGCTTTTCTCGGCAAAGATTCCGCCAATGGCGGCGAAGGCAATCGGAACAGTCAGTCGAAGGGCAGAGGCGAGATAGCTGGCGACCCGATCCTCCGTGACGCCGGGGAGGATAAGCCAGGCAATGAAACCGCCGACGAGGCCGACCGCGACCATGAGGCCAGCCAGGATTGTGGCTCGTCGGGTCATTGCTCACCCTCCTGCGATCCCCCGGTCGCTTGATTTTGTTGCTGTCCGCCGTCCGTCGCAAGTTGTTCACGCTCGCTTTCGAGCAGATCGAACTGGCGGCCTAACATTCTGAAGAACTCAGGCATGGCGACGAACAGGATGACGAGGCCACGAAGGACGGCCACGAGTTCCGCCGGCACGCCGAGTTCGAGTTCGATCGAGAGACTGCCGGCCTTCATCAGTCCGAACAAAAACGACGCCGGGATTACCCCGATCGGATTGTTCCCTGCCAGCACCGACACCGTGATCCCGTCGAACCCGATGGGCGGGAGTCCGTGGCGATATCGTCCCATAACCATCATTACGTACACAGCGCCCCCGAGACCGGCGACTGCCCCGGAGAAGGTCATGCTCGAGACGATCATCCGCTTGGATTTCACGCCACCGTAGTCCGCTGCCTTCGGCTGGAGGCCGCTCATCCGAAGGTCGTACCCGAACGGGGTATGTCGCAGGACATAATAGACGGCGACAGCGAGCACGAGTGATCCCACAAATACCAGCGTCGAGAACGGTGCGCCGGCGAAGAACGAGAGATTCGGCTTGAGCGTCGCAGCCTCCGGTAGGGCGCGCGTCGTAATACTCATACTCTCCGGATCCTGGAAGCGGCTTGCGACGAGGTATCGTGCGGAGTTCGCGGCGATGAAGTTCAACATGATCGTCGTAATGACCTCATTCGCATCGGCGTAGGCCTTCAGCGCCCCCGGTATCGCGGCGAACAGCCCGCCGACGACCGTTCCGAAGACCAGTCCGGAAGGGACGAGAACGAGTGTGCCGATGGCCCCGCCTGGAACGAATGGCGCAATCCCCAGGACGCCGACCGCCGACGCCAGCGCCCCCAGGACGAGTTGCCCTTGGACGCCGATATTGAACAGTCCCGCCCGAAATGCAATCGCCACGGCCAATCCCGTAAACACTAACAGTGTGGTTTCCTTCGCAGTGAGGGCTAAATTGAACGGTGATTCGAAGGGAGTGAGAAAGAGGGTGTCGAAAACCCGAATCGGGTTGTAACAGACGGCCCCTCCGCCTGGAAGACCAAGGAAGGGAGTCACATCTGGACAGGCCGTTACGATCCCCGCGACAAGAACGATGCCGGCGCCAACTAGCAGCGAGGCAATGAAGGCTGCGACCGAGAGGGCCAGGCGTTCTTTTGTCGACGCGTCGATGACCCTGGCCAGCAATCGACGAATCTGACCGATTCGGTCGCTGGTCATTCCTCACCACCCGTTTCACCGAGAGCTTCGTCAGCGATACTCGGGACGTCTTCGGGCTGTTCACCCGCCATCAAGAGGCCGAGCTGTTCGTCGGTCACCGCATCAGGATCAACCACGTCGACGATCTCGCCTTCGTAGATAACGCCCAGACGATCGGAGATTTGCTGGACTTCGTCGAGCTTCGATGAGATCAAAAGAATCCCTTTGCCTCGCTCGCGCAAGTCGAGAAGCCGATCGTGGATGAACTCGATGCTCCCCACGTCCACGCCCCGTGTCGGATGAGAGGCAATGACGACTGTCGGGTCTCGCAGGAACTCCCGGCCCACGACGAATTTTTGCTGATTGCCCCCAGAAAGCGACTTCGCGACTGTCTCCGGATTCGGGGGTCTGACGTCATATTTCTCGATGATCTCGTCTACGTGTTCCCGGGAGCGTCCCCAGTCGATCCGCCCACCTTGGGCGAACGATTCGGCGTGTTGGCTTCCCAGGATTCCGTTCTCGACCAGGTCGAAGTCCATGACAAGTCCCCGGGACTGTCGATCCTCGGGGATGTACGCCATGCCCGAGTCGATCCTGGACCGACGGGACGCCGTGGTCACATCCTCGCCGTTCATTTTGATGGTCCCACGTTCGGGAATGCCCAACCCCGTGATGGCATCGACGAGTTCAGACTGGCCGTTGCCGTCGACGCCTGCGATTCCGAACACCTCCCCTTCACGGACCCTGATGTCGATTCCAGCGACTCGTTCGACCCCCCGATCGTCCGTGACGTGAAGGTCGGACACTGAGAAAGCCGTCTTTCCCAATTCGGCCGACTGTGTGTCGACCTCGAAGATAACCTCCCGTCCCACCATCATTTCGGCGAGTTCCTCCCTCGAGGTTTCGTCGGCGGGGACGCTCCCGACGTACTTGCCGTCCCGTAGCACGGTAATTTCGTCGGCCGCTTGCATCGCTTCGCCGAGTCGGTGAGTGATGAAGATAATCGTCTTGCCCTGCCTGGTCAGTTCCTCGAACACGCCGAACAGTTCTTCGACTTCCTGGGGCGTCAGGACAGCTGTTGGTTCGTCCAGAATGAGTATGTCAGCGCCACGGTACAACGCCTTCAGGATCTCAACGCGTTGCTGCACGCCGACGCTCACCTCTTCGACCGTCGCGTCGGGGTCGACGTCGAATCCGTAGCGTTCGCTCAGGTCTCGCACGGCCTCGCGGGCCCTTGGGCGGTCGACGACCCCGGCCCGTGTTTCCGGTTCGTTTCCGAGAACGATGTTCTCGGCGATTGTCATCGGATCGACCAGCATGAAGTGCTGGTGAATCATCCCGATGCCGGCCTCGATAGCGTCCCGGGGCGAATCGAAGTCGCGCGGCTCTTCGTCGATAACGACCGTTCCCTCGTCTTGTTCGTATAGGCCGTAGAGGACGTTCATCAACGTCGTTTTTCCGGCCCCGTTTTCGCCTAGGAGGGCGTGGACAGTCCCCTGCTTCACTGCGAGGTCGACGTCGTCGTTCGCGACCACGCCAGGGAACCGCTTCGTGATGCCGTCGAGACGAACTGCCGGGTGACTCATCGTCTACCACCGTGCCGAGGCGCCTGCATGACTATAGTATGTGTTTCCGAGTGGTTGTCAGGCGAGAGTTAGACGTTTTCCGGGTCCTCCGGAACCTGGATGTCGCCGTCAACGATGGCCTGCTGTGAGTCCTCCAGTGCAGACGTGATTTCGTCCCGAATCTTGCCCTCGTAGGCAGTTCCGACGATTGCCTCGACCCCATCCTCCTGAAGACCGAGAGCGTTAATCTCACCGCCCTTGAATTCCTCGTTGACCACGTTTTGGACCGATCGATAAACGGCTGTATCGACGTGTTTTACCATGCTTGCGACGATGACGTCCTCGTAATCGGTACTCTGGGATTGGTCGGCGTCGACGCCGATCGCGAACCGGCCCTTTTCGCGGGCGGCCTTGAACACGCCGATTCCGGTGCCACCGGCCGCGTGGTAGACCACGTCCGCCCCGTTCTCGTACATCGAAAGGGCGATTTCCTTGCCTATCGCGGTGTCACTCCAGGAACCTGCGTAGGCGGACTTGATCGTGACGTCCTCATTGGCGTACTTGACACCTTTCTCGTATCCTGCCTGGAACTTTTTGATCAGGTCGTTTTTCTTTCCGCCGACGAACCCAACGACCGTATCATCGCTCGTTGAGGACGTCGTTTCCTTCCCTTCGTAGCTAAAGTCCGTCGTTGTCAGGAGGCCGGCCATATGGCCCACCTGGAAAGAGCCCTCGTGTTCCTTGAATATGTAACTCGCGACGTTGTCCGAACTGACGACGCTGTCCACGACCATAAACTTCTGATCCGGGTACTGACTCGAGTTCTCCTCCAACGCTTCCGTCTGAGCAAATCCGATCGTACAGATGAGGTCGTAATCGGGATCGCTCGACGTCGCCATTTGGCGTTGGAGTGTTTTAAAGTCGCTCTGGCCGCTCGGTTCGGTGTTTTTGAACGAAATGCCGAACTCCGCTTCTGCGTCTTGAACGCCCCGGTGGGCCATGTCATTGAACGATTTGTCACCCAGGCCACCCAGCGCATACACCATGCCCACGTTGATGTCACTTCCTGGTTTCGAACCGCCATCCCCGCTGGTGGTCGTTGTGGTATCGTCACCATCTCCATTGTCCATACACCCTGCGAGGCCGGCGACACCGACTGCGCCTGCCCCTTTCAGAAACGTTCGCCGGTATTGCCCAGACATCATTACCCTATGCGAAAGAATACGATTTAAAGGCGTCGGAGTGATTACCTTTCCTAATCCTACCGATTGAAAACAACGAATATGGTTTTTTATACCTCCCTTCGAAACGAAATGTAATGAGGGCCTCCCCTACTGGCCGGCACTTTTGACGGCGTCCTCGATGATGCCGACCGTGGTTTCCAGTAGCGCGTCGACCTCGTCGCTCTCGGCATACACCCGAACATACGGTTCTGTTCCACTGGGTCGGACCAGGACCCAGGAACTGTCTTGGCGGTCGATTCTGACACCATAATCGGTATCCACGTCGGCGTCGGGGAACGCTTCCGGCAACCGCTTCCCGGCCTGATCCATCACCCCTTTCTTTTTTTCATCCGGACAATCGACGCTGATCTTTCTGTAGGGGCGTTCGGTGACCGGTTCGCGGAGGGAATCCACGTCACCCTCCTCCGAAACGAGGGCGGAGATAACGGCTGCGCTCGCCACGCCGTCGATCCACCCACCAAATCGAGTATGGATATGTTTCCAGGGCTCAGCTGCGAACACGACATCGGTATCGTTATCGCCCCGGCTTTGCTCGCGGGCGATTCCTTCGTGGAGGGCGCCCAGGCGCACACGTTCGACACGACCGCCGGCCGCCTCGACGCGCTCGTCGATCCTGCCGGAGGCATTCGGCGTCGTGACGACGACCTGATCATCGGCCTCGGATTCTCGGGTATAGCGCTCTGCCAGCCAGGCGAGCACCGTATCCTCGTGGACCACTTCGCCATCGGGGGCAATGATCACGATCCGATCTGCGTCGCCATCATGCGCGATCCCCACATCGGCAGGATGTTCCGCCATGAATGACCGCAGATCGCCGAGCGACTCCGGTGTGGGCTTGCTTTCTCGTCCAGGGAAGTGACCGTCGACATTGGCGTGGAGTGTCACCACGTCCGCTCCAAGCGCGCGGAGGACTTGTGGCGTAGCGACCGATCCCATTCCATTGCCACAGTCGACGACGATCCGGAGATGGGTTAGGGGCCCGTCGGTTCCGGTAAGATCGCGAGCGTATTCCGCTACTGCATCCCGATACTCGTCGAGAATCCCCAACTGGCGGGTTTGACCCCATTCGTCCCACGCGGTCGGCCGTGGCTCCTCTTCCACCCGGCGTTCGACCGTTATCTCGGCCTCGCGATCGTATTCGACTCCGTCCACAAACAGTTTGATCCCGTTGTCGGTGGGCGGATTGTGGCTTGCCGTCACCATGATTCCCCGACGACCTTGCGAGGCGAACGCCAGCCCGGGTGTGGGCACCTGGCCGAGACGGTATATGTCCCCGCCGGCGCTTTCGATTCCCGCTTCCAGGGCAGCCACGAGTGCGGGTCCCGTTTCGCGCCCGTCACGTCCCACGACAAACGGTCCATCGTCCTGTCCGACGGCGCGTCCGATCGCGAGAGCGAGCGACGGCGTGACCTCGGTCCGGACCGGACCGCGAACCCCCGCCGTTCCGAACAATGTCATAATATTCGATTTCTCCCCGGGCCACTTGACTGACTGGGATTCGATACTGCTCGGTCGGCACTCCCTGAAAGGGTCCGAAACCCGGACAGTTTTAATAGCCTGACGTTCAAATGGCCTGTAACCACTCCCCGCGGGCAAGTGCGCCGCGTTGCGGCGCATAGCGGGATGCGTGCCCCCACGGCTGCAAGACGCCGGGGGGACTTTATACCCCGCCCGGGGGTTCGAGACTAAGCCCCTGCCGCACGGGCGGCTTTCAGTGCTATGGAAATCGAAATCGCGACCATCGGCGGTTACGAGGAAGTCGGTCGGCAGATGACTGCCGTCCGCGCCGGCGACGACGTCGTCATCTTCGACATGGGTCTGAACCTCTCGCAGGTTCTGATCCACGACAACGTGGAGACCGAACAGATGCACAGCCTCGATTTGATCGACATGGGCGCCATCCCCGACGACCGGGTGATGTCCGACCTCGAGGGCGACGTCCAGGCCATCGTGCCGACTCACGGTCACCTCGACCACATCGGCGCCATTTCGAAACTCGCCCACCGGTACGACGCGCCAGTTGTTGCGACGCCGTTCACGATCGAACTCGTCAAACAGCAGATCGAGAGCGAGCAGAAGTTCGGGGTCCAGAACGACCTCGTAAAGATGGAGGCCGGCGAGACGATGACGATCGGTGATCGCGTCGAACTCGAGTTCGTGAACGTCACGCACTCGATCATCGATGCGATCAACCCGGTCCTCCACACCCCTGAAGGGTCGATCGTGTATGGCCTCGACAAACGTGTTGACCACACGCCGGTCATTGGCGATCCGATCGACATGGATCGGTTCCGCGAGATCGGTCGCGAAGGCAAGGGTGTCCTCTGCTATATCGAGGACTGCACAAACGCCGAGAAAAAAGGGCGGACGCCCAGCGAGGCTGTCGCGCGACGGCACCTTAAGGACGTAATTTACAGCATGGAGGACTACGACGGCGGCATCGTCGCTACGACGTTCTCCAGCCACATCGCCCGCGTGAAGAGTCTCGTCGAGTTCGCGAAGGACATCGGTCGCCAACCCGTCCTCCTGGGTCGTTCGATGGAGAAATACTCGGGCACTGCGGAGCGACTTGACTACGTGGACTTCCCAGAGGACCTCGGGATGTTCGGCCATCGAAAATCCGTCGACCGGACGTTCAAGCGAGTGATGAAAGACGGCAAGGAGAAATACCTCCCCATCGTGACCGGGCACCAGGGCGAGCCGCGAGCGATGCTCACCCGGATGGGTCGCGGCGAGACGCCGTACGATATCCAAAAGGGCGACAAGGTCATCTTCTCCGCTCGAGTCATCCCGGAACCGACCAACGAGGGTCAGCGCTACCAGTCGGAACGGCTCCTCCGGATGCAAGGCGCCCGGATCTACGACGAAGTCCACGTCTCTGGACACCTCAACCGAGAGGGGCACTACGAGATGCTGGACGCGCTCCAGCCCCAGCACATCATCCCCGCCCACCAGGACATGAAGGGCATCTCAGATTACGTCAATCTCGCGGAGGACGAGGGCTACTCGGTGGATCGGGACCTTCACATTACCCGAAACGGCAAGATGATCCAACTCGTCGAGTGACATGACCGGCCCAGAGGACCCGACCGGACCGAAAACACGCGAGGAAGCGGTATTGTCAGCCATTGCTGCTCGTCGGGAACGCGTCAATAGTGCGATCCCCGAGGAACTGCCGGTCGAGTCGCCCGAACGACTTTACGATGCATCACGATATCTCCTCGATGCCGGCGGCAAGCGACTCCGCCCCACAATGCTGCTGATCGTGGGGGAGGCACTCACAGACACGGCACCACTTTCCACGGAGTACCGCGAGTTCCCGACGCTCGACGGCGAACCGATCGACCTCCTGGCTGGAGCCGTTAGCGTCGAAGTAATCCAATCGTTCACGCTGATTCACGACGACATCATGGACGACGATGACCTTCGTCGCGGAGTCCCGGCCGTCCACAAGGAGTACGACCTCGAGACGGCTATTCTCGCAGGAGATACGCTCTACTCCAAGGCGTTCGAGATCATGCACGACACCGGCGCGCCGGCGGAACGGACGGTCGAGGCCCTAAACGTACTCGCTAACACCTGCACGGGGATTTGCGAGGGGCAGGCCCTCGACGTGTCCTTCGAGAATCGATCCGATGTCCTTCCTGAGGAATACCTCCGAATGGTCGAACAGAAAACAGCGGTGCTTTATGCTGCCTCTGCGAGCCTTCCTGCCATTCTCCTGGGTGCAGACGAAGAAACCGTCGATGCGGTATACGATTACGGCCTCGACGTGGGTCGTGCGTTCCAGATCCAGGACGATGTGCTTGACCTCACGGTTCCAAGTGAGAAACTCGGTAAGCAACGAGGGAGCGACCTGATCGAGAACAAGCAAACGATTATCACTGT
>JBKEGM010000052.1:0-11750 GCA_046710005.1 Natrialbaceae archaeon | reverse complement strand
CGTCACTCACCAACGACCGTGAGGGTGTCGTCCGTGACTTGGATTCACTCGGTCGCTCGGGGAGTAAAATCTGGAACGTTGCTCGGTGGACCATCGGCCGTATCTGGGACCATACCGGCGAAATACCGGGAGAAGGACCACTCAAGTCCTACATGAAAACCAAGGACTACTGGAAAGATTTGAACGCCCAATCAAGCCAGGCAATCGTCGAAGAATTGGCTGGCGCTTTCCAGTCTTGGTTCGAGCAAGACGACCCGGATGCGAACCCACCGGGCTACCGCAAACACGGTGACCAGCGACCGCGCAGTACGATCACGTTCAAGGAAGACGGCTTCAAACTCGACACCAACCACCAGCAAGTCCGCCTCTCGAAAGGCAAGAACCTGAAAGACGGCTGGGCTGATTTCATCCTCTGTGAGTTCGACACCGGCCCGGACGTCGATCTCACCGCCGTCGAAGAGGTCCAGCAGGTGCGTGCCGTCTGGACCGGACAGCAGTGGGAACTGCACTTCGTCTGTAGAGTTGCCATCGACGCCCCCGACGAGACTGGTGAGCAGACGGCTGGTGTTGACCTTGGTCTCTGCAATACGGCGGCTGTCTCTGTCGGTCACGAGACACTCTTGTACCCAGGGAATTCCCTGAAAGAGGACGCCCACTACTTCCGCCAGGTTGAGTACGAGACAGAAGGCGACAACGGCCCAAGCAGCCGTGCAGAGTGGGCACGACAGAAAAAGTCACGTCGGCAAGACCATTTCCTGCACGCCCTCTCGAAAGACATCGTTGAGCAGTGTGCTGCCCGAAATGTTGAGACGATTGCAGTCGGCCACCCAAAGCATATCCGCGACGATGCAGACTGGGGCAGGCACGGCAACAAGCGATTACACGACTGGGCGTTTGAGACACTCATCCAGCACATCGAGTACAAGGCCGAAGAACGCGGTATCAAGGTTGAGCGAGTCGACGAAGCCAGTCTGAAAACGTCGAAAACCTGCTGTGAGTGTGGGACAGAAGCTGACTCGAGTCGTGTCGAGCGTGGTCTGTACGTGTGTACAAACTGTGAGTTGGTCGCCAACAGTGACCTGAACGCGGCTGAGAATATGCGAGCGACGGTAACTCCGAATCCTGCACAGGATAGGAGTAACGGCTGCCTGGCCCAGCCATCGGTCCGCCTGTTCGACAAATCCACGGGGCGAGTCGCCCCACAAGAACAGGTACGACCGTAGACCGGCAAATATCCCAACGCTTGCGGTGTGGTTCGGGAAGCCGCGTCCTTCAGGGCGCGGAGGAGGTCACCATTACTCCTACGCCGACGAGACCCTCACGCGCCAGGGCAACTCCCATCCGACCCTGTTTCCGTACGACGCGTTCGAAACGGTCGATGGCTTCGTCGTGATCGCCGCCTTCTCCAACGACCACTGGCGTGCGCTGTGCGAGGCGATGGGCCGGCCGGATCTGGTGGCCGACCATCCCACGCCCGACGATCGGCTTGCCGCCAGGGAGTACCTGGAGCGTGAAATATCCGCGTGGACGGCCGACTACGACACCGACGCCGTCGTCTCGACGCTCCAGGGAGCGGTGCCCGTGGCCCCGGTCCAGACCGTCGCGGACGTGTTCGCCGATCCACACGTCGAAGCGCGCGACATGCTCGCGACGGTGGAGCAACCGGGGGCGGACCAGTCGGTGACCATCGCCGGCACCCCGATCAAAATGTCCGAGACCCCGCCACGCCCACGAGGCCGGGCACCGTTGCTCGACGAGCACCGGGAGTCGATCCTCGACGAAACGTTCGGCGGTCGGCGCGACGGGTCGGAGGACTGTTGAGGGCTGGGCGTGGGGCGTTCGCTCCGGGAAAACGTACTCCGGATCGGGAAGCTATTTGTGGCCGCCGGCCCCAGCAGGGTTCATGAGCGAGGACTGGCCCCACGATCCGGACGACGACGAGGGCAGCGAGGGTGGCCGCAAATACGGCATGGCCATCATCGCGAAGAAGATCGACGAGGACGAGGATTTCCCCCTTGAAACGGGCGATTTCCTCGATGACCACGGCGGGGATCCGATCCGCATTAATCACGAGCGCGTCGTGGCCCTTCGCGATATCTTCGAGTACGTCCATACCGACGAATTCGAGACGTTTACCGCATTGCACAGCGCTATCGGTGACGCCATGCGGGAGGGCGACTTCTGGGACTACCATCCGGTCGGCGAAGACCCCGAGACGAAACACGCCTGAACGATTCCTGAGAGAACGACGTCTGCCCGTCTCGTTTCGGGCCACTTTTGCGCGACCACGCCAAAGAACGGTTTACTATGGCGAACACCCAGGTTACGCTCATCCAGATCGATAACTATGGACCGTGGACCGTCACCCCATCGCCACGCCGGGAAGTCGACCTGCAGACCCTCCAGTCCCGCCTCTATGCCGATCTCTCGCAATTGATTGGCAACGAAGCGGGCAACGTCTTCTTCACCCGATTCGACAACATGATGGCGGTGACCAACGGCCTCAACGTCGCCGATCACGAACTTATCCAGGAGTCCGTCGCCAACCGCTATCCGGTCACCGTCAGTTTCGGGATCGGCGTGGATCCCTCGCCGGTGGACGCGCTGTCGACGGCCACGGAGCATCTCCAGGACGCAGGAAGCGCCCAGGACGACGCCCGGACCGAAATCCTGAGGGGAACGACCCTTGACGAGGCGGACCGGACAGGCCGGGACGTCCAGATCGCGCATTTCGACGTGAACGACGCCACGGGCAAATATACGGACCGCCTCAACGCCTTCGACACCTTCATTCACATCGAACAGGGCTATGCCTCGCTGATGCAGTATATGCGGCGGGCAAACGACGGGCTGTCCTTTTTCGTCGGCGGAGACAACGTCATCGCGGTCACGCCGGAACTCTCCGAGAAGGAGTACCGCGACGCGATCGAACACGTCGAGGACACCGTCGACGTGGAACTCAAGGTCGGTATCGGGACTGCCAGGACAGCCCAGTCTGCCGGGATGGACGCAAAGGAGGCACTGGAGACGTGTCGACACGATGGAACGCGAGTCGAGTTTGCCGAAGATAGCCCCTGAGGAGGTCGCGGACTAGATAACTTGGGCCAGCGAGATATTAAATGTAGCGGGGGTACCTTTTAGGCCGCTTGCGGCTAGTTTCAGACCATGGAGAACGAGGTGACGATTCGGGAAGTCATGTCCCGGGAATATGTCGGCGTGAGCGAAAGCGACAGCGTCCTCGGGGCGGTGCAACTGATGCGTGACGAGGCCTCCGCCTGCGTCATCGTTCTCCGCGGCAGCGAACCGGTCGGCATCGTCACCGAGTGGGACGTCCTTGGGCTCGTGGCCGACGAACTCGACCCCGAAACCACCGAGATTGCAGCGATCATGTCGAGTCCCGTCGTCACCGTCGACCCCGATCGGGGCCTGAGCGAGGCCGCCGAAACCATGGGCCACGAAGGGATCAGGAACCTCCTGGTGACGGAAGCCGACGATATCGTCGGCGTCCTGACCCAGCGGGACGTCATCGCCGCCACCGGTTCGATGGCCCGGAGCATGAACGGTCAGACCGCCACCCTCGGGACCGAACCCGAACCCCGTGCGGCGTCGGCCAATCCAGCCAGGCAAGCCGCCGGCGACCGCGTCGGCTTCGAACGCCAGGGCATTTGTGAGGTCTGTGGATCGCTCTCGCACTCCCTGGTCGAGGAGAACGGCCAACTGGTCTGCGCGGACTGCCGGGGCGTCTGACTCGGGACCCCGAGCTGTCGCTTTCCT
The DNA here is from genome assembly GCA_046710005.1 of Natrialbaceae archaeon. Classification (GTDB taxonomy): domain Archaea; phylum Halobacteriota; class Halobacteria; order Halobacteriales; family Natrialbaceae; genus DATFIX01. Next base: position 7,976 of record JBKEGM010000052.1, on the reverse strand, counting down.
ACCTATCCGTAGCGCTCTCGGACCAACGCCGGTTTAGTAACTCCTTTGTCGCGGCCCGTCGCAGGCCTCACCATGACCGTACGGACCCTCGACGACGTCAACCTCGCCGGGCGGACGGTCGGCGTTCGGATCGATGTCAACAGCCCGTTGGCGTCGGCGACCGAACTGGCCGACGACGCCCGGCTTCGGGCGCACAAAGAGACGCTGGCCGAATTGCTGGATCGTGACGCTCGCGTGGCCGTCCTCGCCCACCAGGGGCGGCCAGGCGGCGACGAGTTTGCCTCCCTCGAACCCCATTCCCAGCGGTTCGACGAACTGCTCGACGCCCCAGTGAACTTCGCCGACGTCACGTTCGGTGCGGCGGCCCGTGGGGCGGTCGCTGAAGTTGATGAAGGCGAGGCGATCGTCCTCGAGAACACCCGCTTCTACAGTGAGGAGTACATGGAGTTCGAACCCGAGACGGCGGCTGACACCTATCTCGTCGAACGCCTCGCGCCAGCGTTAAACGTCTTCGTCAACGACGCCTTCGCCGCCGCCCACCGGTCCCAGCCGTCGATGGTCGGGTTCCCCCAGCGCCTGCCCAGCTATGCCGGGCGCGTCATGGAGTCCGAACTCGACGTCCTCGGGAACATCGAAGAGACGCCGACGCCCCGACTCTACGTAGTCGGCGGCGCCAAGGTGCCCGATTCCATCGACGTCGCCGAAAGCGTGCTGGAGCGCGGGCTCGCGGACGGCGTCCTGACGACCGGCGTCGTCGCCAACGTGTTTCTCCTGGCCGACGGCGTAGACCTTGGCCAGGCGTCCCGGGAGTTCATCGAGGACCAGGGCTACGGCGGCGAGATCGACCGAGCCGAAACCTTGCTTTCGGAATACGGCGATCGGATCCACTGTCCTCAGGACGTCGCCGTCGATCGCGATGGCGAGCGCCTGGAGTTGTCCGTGGACCATCTTCCGCCCCAGGAAGGCGAGGCACCGATGGACGTCGGCGAGGCGACGATCGCCGACTACGAGGACCGCATGGACGGCGCTGAGACGGTGATCCTCAACGGGCCTGCCGGCGTGTTCGAGGACGACCGGTTCCGGCGTGGGACCCGGGGGATCTTCGAGGCCGCGACGCGTGTGGACACGAGCATCGTCGGTGGAGGGGACACGGCGGCCGCGCTCCGATCGCTCGGTGTCGAGGGGTTCACCCACGTGAGCACCGGCGGCGGGGCCGCCCTGAGGCTCCTGACGGGAGACGAACTGCCCGCGGCCGCGCTCCTGGCCGATGAAGATTGAGGAGGCGACGCTGGCGGACCTGGACGCACTTGTTGCGGCGTGGGTGACCCTGGCCCAGGAACAGCGCGATCACGGGAGCCACGTTCGCGCCGACCCGAACCGCGAGGCGATGCGCGAATCGCTCAGCCAATCGATCGTGGTCGACGACCTGCTCGTGGCCCGGGCCGATGGTGAGATCGTGGGGTTCGTCACGCTGGAGATCGAACGCGGCCGGCTGGAGCAGGACGTGACTCGCGGGATCGTCCCGTACCTGTTCGTTGCCCCGGATCGGCGGGGCGAGGGCATCGGGGCTGAACTGCTCGAGGGAGCTGAGTCACGATTGGAGGACCAGGGTGCCGACGTGGTTTCACTGGCAGTCATGGCCGATAATGAGGCTGCTCAACGGTTCTATCGCCGACATGGCTACGACCGCCATCGGGTTACTATGGAGAAACCGACCTCGAACGAAAGCGATACGCACTCAAAGGACGACCGATAAGCACCGACTGCGCCAGGGGAGCTTGGGCCCGGTCTCAAGCACTCGACTTGTAATCGAGACTTCGTGGGTTCAAATCCCACCCCTGGCTTGTAACAAATATTACACAATCCCACTATAAGAGGGATTGTGTTTACTTGAAATCGACACCCGTTAGCGGGAGGTGTCGGGTGTGACGGCCCACTGTCTTCACTGTGGGGAACCCGTCACGTTGGTCTCGATCAGTACATTCGTCGCGCGCGAGGTGCAGGCGTGTGGGTGTGATGTGTAGGTCCGGAGCTAATCGCTCCCGACGATAGAGACGTTGTCCCTCCATTTCTCCCGTATCTGTCGGTCCCACATCTCGAAGAGAACCGCTACAACTGTTGGAATTCGACAACTGTCCCGGTAGTTCCCAGATGTCCTGACGAGTCGACGACACCCTATTATTAATCGCTGGCTGTCTTACGAGGACGCATTGGAGACTCGACAATGTCTGTGACAGATGAAGAAATGCTATCCTCGGTGGTCGAGCGAGATATCGACCTGATATTCGTGCAGTTAATTGAGACTGCGCCGGAATTCCGTCGATGGTTCATCGATCAACTCGACGAAGACATCGAGGTGGAGCAGTATCTCGGGGTTCGACATTCGAACGAAAGAGATAGCGGAGAATCGGATATCGAGATCGAGACTCAAACAGCCACCGGTGAGTCTCACATCATCTTGGTCGAGAACAAAATTGACGCCTCGTTGCAGGAGCGACAGGCCGAACGGTATTTCGAGCGTGGAGAAAGCTACGTCGCGAACGAAGGGTGGGACGATTATTCGGTGGCACTGATCGCTCCAGCAAACTATGTGGGGGATGGTGAACGCGTGAAGTTTGGGAATGTTGTTCTGTATGAGGATTTTCAGGAGCAGATTGTAGACATCGACCACGATGGGAGCACGTTCTTCCAAGCGATGTTTCGAGAGGCCACGACAAAGCGCCCCTCGAGGATCGATTCATACTGGACCGATGAGATTGAGCGTCGATTCGAATCAGAACGCGACAGTCTTCCGCCTCTGGACATATATCAAAGTTCAAATAAACAATTCCGGGTGGAGTCCGCGAAACCCGAGCACCCGTATCATGTCCTTTACAACGTGTTTTTCCCCGGGAAATTTGACGGCGATAAGGCCGTTGTCAGACTCAATCTTACGGGGAGGTCGTCGGGGAGTATCTCCGAAAAAGAATTTGAAACCATCCAGCCGATTCTCGAGAGTCAACTCGATAACCTCGATCAGTTCGAGTCTCAAGACCGCCCGATGGCCCCCATCAAGTCAGTTCTCTGGAGACACAACTTCGAGACAGACGAAGAATATGTGTCATGCGTCATGGAGCGACTGGTGGAACTCATAACGGTGTACCATCCAGTTTTGGTCGAGCAATTGACGACCGTAACCATCGAAGACGAGTCCGGACGGTCGGAACAATATGACGTATACCAAGTCGAGGAAATCAATAACCAATACCCTGGGACTGGAAACGAAGGAGAGCAAACTGGATACTGGTGTTTCTATGGTCTATCGCAGTCAGAGACAGATTTGATTCCGGAGACAGCGATTCATCACTCGGTTCCCGAATCATTCACGAGTCACGGGATAGAGGCCCTACACATCGTGCTCATCCCAAAATCGAGTGAGTGCAGAGTGAGATACGACTGAACAGTGGCGCTCTTGTGGACCCGCGTACGAATCGGTCGCTCGAAGAGGTGAGAATTCGCCGGTGAAGACCGATTCAAGAGTCGGGGAAATCCCCGTCGCGCTGTCGCACGTACGCTGGCTGATACGAGTAATTTTCGTCCACGTACTCATCACCCTCAATGCGAAGCAAGTCGGACTGTGGAAACGGTTCATCGAGGCGTTCGCCGTCGGTCACGAGATATGTCGTGGTGTCGTACTTGTCGTTAAAGTCGCTATACGTGTCATCGTCGGTGATGTGCTTCTTGATCGACTGCGGGACGTCTGACTCGTCCTCCGGGCGGATCACCATCTCCACGATATATCCTTTGTGCGTGATTTCTCCATTGAGTCGATAATAGATCGGAAGTTGTCCGTGTCTCTCGAGCCCTGCTTTCGCAGAGGTCCACGGATTCCCGGCCCGGTGTGTCACTTTCTCCAGATCAACGAGTTCCTGCAACCTGACTTCGTAGTTACTCGCCAGCACTGCAGCGTCGGGACGAGTCTGCATCAGTTTCGCCTTCTTCGACATGGTACTACTGCTTCTATTGTTACGGCGGGGTGGGTCATCACGCTGCTTCGCCTCGTCGAGGTGTTTCATCATATCGTCCACAGACCCGTCAGATTCCCGTTCACCCGTATCTGACCTTTCATTCATGAATGGACCAAACTACTGGAACAGTCGTGATAATACCTCGGTCTACCAGGGGTAAACCATTGACAAACATTCGTGTTTTAGAACCACTCCAAAAGGTTATACTTATCAACTTGTTTAGAGGGTGTTCAGTTTCGACTTCGTTCTTCGTGAACTTCCGGAACCACCACGCGCTCGCTTACGGTCATCCCGTGCCCAGTCCCGAGTGCACCGTTGGCGGGCCCCCGCCGACGTGCAAGGAGACGACTGATCCACCGATGACCGACGACACGCACGCTTCGACAGAGGCATCGCTCTCGATGACTGACCGACTCGTCCGCCATCTCCCGCTTCGACGGCTGGCGATTGCCGTCGTTGCGCTGTTCGTACTGGCCGAGCCAGCGGCCGCTCAGGGGTCCGGCCAGGCATTCTGCAACACGCCGATGGCAGACACGATTCAGAACGTCTTCACGCTGATCCAGTTCGGCGGGCCGATGCTCGGTGGCGTCCTCGCGCTCGGCGCGACGGTCGCCCTGCCCTTTGTCCGCCGCTCGGACTGGAAGAAGGAGATGAAGGGCATCCGGAATCAGGGCCTGCTCTGGGGCGTCATCGTCGCCCCGCTCGGCACGGAGATCATCACCTTCATCCTGAATAACGTCGTCGCCGGAGGGAGCGCGTGTGCGTTCTGAGCGGCGAGCAGGACTCCTCGCGATGGTCGCCCTCGTTGCGCTGACTGCGCTGGCTGGATCGGCGCTGGCCGATCCGCCTTCTGAACCCGATCATGGGACGAACGAGACGCGATTCCCGATCCTATGGTCCGGCGACGAGGACGGCACTGTCAGCACCTACGACGAGGGCGGACAGGACGTTGCGCTCCGGCAACTCGCCAACGGGACCGACCTGCCGCTGAACGCGCCGCCCCGTGACGTCGAGCGCTGGAATGCGGGTGATTTCGGGGAGTTCCCCGAGACGAACCGGAGCGTTTCGATCCACCCGAGCCACGCCGATACGAGCGACGGTGAGTTCGTCAAAGACGCCCACGCAACGCTGTTCGCCATCCAGCCCTCGACGACGCTTCGACTGTCAACCTCTCAGCAGCCGCTGTACGTCCGAAGGTCGGGCGAGATGCTCGCGACCACTGACTATCGCGTGCGCGTTCCCGAAGACGACACCACGGGCGACCGGCAGGTCTACTGGTCGCTGGAGACCCACCGGATCGAGGAGACCCGGCTGACCATCGACGGCGAGACCGTCGCGAGTGACGGCGGGAGCCACACGCCGCGCTTCGAGTTCGACGGTCTGTCTACAGGCTCCCATCGCATTGCAGTCGAGACGGAGGTGTTCGTCCGCCTCGAAAAGCACGTCCGCACCGAGGAGACCGACTGCTGGGAGAACGGCACCACGACGCGCTGTCAGACCGATGTCGATCATAACTACACCTATCCGACGGAGATGGTCACGGTCGAGGACGACCGCCGCGTCGTCGTGGAGGACCTCCAGATCACCGGGAAGCGAGCCGAATATCCGGACGGGAGCAGTGCGCTCGCGGTGACGGCGAACCGACCCTGGCTGGGGTACAGCACGGACCAGGGGAACGTAACGGGGACCTGGCGACTCTACTCGGCGCGCGATCCGTCGTGGGACACCCTCGTTTACGCACAGCAGAACGAATCCACGCAACGGCACTCGCCGCTGCACCCGTTGCAGGTCAACGCGTTCCCGATGGCGACGGGGGCGTCGGCCGCCGAGCCGACGACTCGCGTTCTCGCCACGGACGGCCAACGTTACGAGGCGCCGACGCTCCCCGAGAACGTCGAGTTGGGCGTCCCGAACGGGACCTATACGGGCAGCCGAACCATCGTCACGCGCTTTCCCGAGCAGGTATCGGAGATCCGCGCCCGGGGATTTTTGGGGGGAGGTACTTGGTACATTATCCTGCTCTGATCTTCGCCCCTCATTCATCGTTCTCAAGGCCCAGCACTAGGTTTATACTACTCGACGGACTCTATTCCAGTATGAGCCTCGAAGAGACAGTCGACTACCTCGCCGAGGAACTCGACCTCGAGCGGAGTGAACACGTTCGCGAGGTCGGTCAGTCAGTCGCAGAGCTTCGCGACTGATCAGAACATTTCTCTGAAGTCTCGTTCGACGAGGCCGTCCTCGAGATACGTGATGAACTCTTGTTTCGTTGGCCCCTGACGTTCGAGCAGGTCATCACGCTCTGCACGCTCTAGGACTGCCTGAGCGAAGTCCGTACAGTGCGATTCGTGCAGCCCAGCGTACTTCGAGAGGGCTTCTCGCCAGTGCATATCCAGTTCGAATTCGGCCAATCGGATTTGGATGCCATCCTTCCGTTCGACGAGATCGACATCAAGGTCTGCGAGCGTTTTGAATCGGACGTTGTTTCGACGGACGGTGATGAGTCGCTTCGAATCGACAATGTAGGGATCAACCCACTCCCGCCAGGCGCTGTCGTCGACGTGAGTTCGTGGCATCGCGAAGTCCGGTTCCACACTTTCAATACAGAATTGAAGCATCGCAATCCCGGTACGATGATTCGCATTGGGGAGGGAATGCCGGAGAATTAAATTCGACATCACTTCTCCAGCAACCCTCGGAAGTGGTCCACCCCAAGACACGTGATCGAGTGCCTGTTGGATCTTTTGCGGCTCGAACTCCTTGTAGAGCCGAAACTCATCCGCTTCTCGAACATCTACAGCAGCTTCCAGCAGCTCCACTAACCGGAACGTTACGACTTTTCCAGCACGGGGGAGGGTACGAATTCGTTCGTTCAGCCATTCCCTATCGAAGTCGATCTCGTGTGCTGATTCGACCTCTTTATCCCCCTCATAGAGCACATACACTGGTGTTTCGAACGGATACCCGATCAGTTTGGTCGACTCGTCAGATCGCTCTCGCCGGGAACGAATCTCCGCCGGTGACGCCGAGCTAAATGTAAGAGAGAAATTTTCGGCCTGTGGGTGATGATAATAGACGAGCCGATCCATCTCACTGTGTATTCATGTTGCGCGGCTAAAGTAGTCCTGTTTTATTCTGAATTCATAGACCCGATTTTGCGACTGGCCGCTTCTGGCACCTCTGGAACCACCACGCCCGATCTTACCCACTCGTGCAGCGTACGAGTGCCGGGTGCAATCCGAATGTCAACTGTCGCTCAGCGCTTCACGGAATCGTTCGGCGTCTTCGAGGAGATCGGGCCGGTTCTCGAAGACCGTCATCGCCTCCTGGGCTTTCTCGATGTCGTCGAGGAGGTCGGGATCCTCCTTGATCAACGTCAGAATGGAGTCCCGGAGGTCCTGCTCTTCGGCCTTGATCTCCTCGACGGCGTCGTGGGAGGTCGCCTGGCCGCACCAGACACAGAAGTCCTTCTCGCGGGGCGTCTCCTTCCCGCAGCGCGGACAGTCCATCGGCGCGATGGGGTCGGGTTCGTCGTCCTCGTCGATCTCGGCGCCGTGGATCTTCGCGAGTTCGCGGTCGGCGTCCTCGCCGAAGACGCTGACGTAGCGGGCCGCTACGTCGCTGCCACGGACCCACCCGTGGTGATCCTCGATGTGAGCCTGGTTCATCCCCTGCGAGGCAAGATAACTCGCGGAACTCTTCCGGAAGTTGGTGAACGTGACGGGCTTGTTCACGCCCGCGTCCTCGGCGGCGCCCTCGAGGATCTTCGTGAACATCCGGTAGGAGAACTCCTCGGCACGGTTCAGCTTACACCACAGCGGCGCGTTCGGATCGTCCCTCGCGGGATGATCGGCGAGCCATCGCTGGAGGTACGGAACGGACGGGATCAGCGTGACCGTCCGCTGACCGGTCTTGCCCTGGAACGTGAGCTGGTACCCGTGGCGGTGGTCGGCGACGTCGCCATTGCGG
>JBKEGM010000051.1:0-11778 GCA_046710005.1 Natrialbaceae archaeon | reverse complement strand
CGTGGTTGTAGACCTGGCGCACGGTGTTTTTCTGCCAGCCCAGTAATTCGCGGTGGTCGCTTGTTGGCAAAAGCCTGTAACGTGGGCTGTACTCCATGCGCGTGTCTATTACTTTCGCAACATAGTTCGTTAAACATGTCGATTGTGTGCTTGGTACTCGTGCGGGTGCTGTATCCCCGCCCTCCTCGCTCCGGTTGGTCGCTCCTTGAGGACGGGGGCCTAGCACCCTCACCGCAACGCTAAACCCCGGGCGACCCAACCCACAGTATGGTCGAAGACGAGATCCGAGATGGCCGACGGATCGCCGAACTGCTCGCCGCAGAGATCGATGGCCGCAAGGACGGGGCACTGGGGACCGTCGAACTGGTCGTCGTCGACGGAGACACCGATGGAACGCTCGATGGCGAACACGCCTACGACCTGACGGCCGGCGGTAACACCATCGCTGGCGTCCACGTCCACGAAGATCGTCTCCACCTGGTTTTCGCTCGCGGAATAGAGACCGCCGCCGACGCCGCCAGTGAGCACGACCTCCGCGTTCGACCGAAGGCGACCGACCCCCCGAAGACGCTGGTGTTCATCGAACGCGGGGCCGACGTCAAACAAGCCGTCGAGGTGATCGACGCGGTGGTGAGCGCCGACACGGCCTGAGTCCCGAGGGACCGACGGTCAAGAATCGATCGCCCGGAGCACGGTGGGGAGTCCATCCGCCAGCGACGACCGATCGACGTAGCCGTCCGCGCTGGCGTCCGGTTCCGGGCCACCGGGATAGAGAACCTGCACGGCCGAGAGGTCCGACGATTTCGCTCCCTCGACGTCAGACTCCACCTGGTCGCCGACATGAACAGCCTCGTCGGCCGGAACGTCGAGCGCGTCGAGGATGGCCTGGAAGGCCCGTTCGTCGGGCTTGCCCGCCTCGAGATGCCCGGAAATGACGACTGCATCGAAGGCTGATTCGAGATTCAGACGGTCGAGTTTGTCCTGCTGGGCGCCAACGGAACCGTTCGTGAGCAACCCGAGGCGATAGGTATCGGACAGTTGGTCGAGTAGCTGTTCGGCCCCCTCGACGGTGGTGATGTATTCGCCGATCGCCTGGCGATAGGCTTCAGCCACCGCTTCTGGTTCCACCTCGCCGTCGGCGCCGTGCGTCTCGAGAAGGTCCGCGAAGATGGGAACCCGAGTGTCGGCGGTGCGGTGATCGGCGTGGGCAGCGACGTAATCGCTGCGATCGAACGCAGGCGCGCCGACGGCCTCACACGCGTCGGCGAGCAACGCGGAGCGATCCCGGTCCACAATCGCGAGCGTTTCGTCGAGGTCGAGGACGACGGCCTGGAAGGTCACGCGGGACAGTAAGACGTGGTCGGGCTTCAGTCTGTCCGAACCAGGTTCGACCATGGAGAAATGGAATCCGGACGAAACGTCTACAGGAAAGACGGTGGATGGCCAAAAGCAGTCCCCGTGACGGTCTGTGTAGTACGTCTCGAATAGCAGTCGCTCGCGGGTATTAGAGAGACGGGGTAGGACAACCAGCGGAACCACACGTGGAAACCACGCGGGCTGAAAGGGGCTGGCTGTCCGTGCCGTCTATCAACAGTTCCCGTCAGCGCTACAAAACCCCTCCGGTCGGGAGTCCGAGATAGCTGGTAGGTGATCCAGGGAAGTCACGCCGCTGCCCCAGGATCACTCCAGACCGCCGAGTTGCGTCCTGACCCCCGATCACCGTCCCGAGCAATCGGGTCGGCCAGGACTGAAAGGAGCCGGGGGCTGTCTGGGAGGGAAAACGGTCTGGTCAATCGCGGCTTTCGCCGCCATGGCTCGGGTGTCAGTCAATCGGCCTCCTCCGACGACGCAGGCCCTTCGTGATCACCAAGAAAGATGCTGTTCCCGTCCCCGTGAAAGACCGCCAGGGCACGGAGAGCGCCGACATAGGAACTGACCGCGATGAGCACGAAGACGATGAACCCGATGACCAGGACGTTAACGAATTCTGCCATAAGAATCCATTCTCCGAAGGCAGTGAAAAACCGTTCGACGGTCGACCTGGCGGAAACGACCACTGGATGGAAAACCCCTTGCCGGACGCCCCCGCAGAATCGCCAATGAGGTTCTTCGATCGACTGGCGGACCGGATCGACCGCGTCGATAGCGTGGTCTCGGTCGGGCTGGATCCCGACCCCGACCGCATTCCCGACTTCCTCGCCGACCGCGATCTCCCGCGCTGGGCCTTTAATCGGCGAATTATCGACGCGACCCACGAGCAGGCCGCCTGCTTCAAGCCGAACGCGGCCTTCTACGAGGACCCCGACGGCTGGCGGGCATTGGAGGAGACGGTTGCCTACGCCCACGGCAAGGACGTGCCAGTATTGCTCGACGCCAAGCGGGCCGACATCGGCACCACGACCCGCCAGTACGCGGAACTCCTCGAAACGGTCGACGCGATCACGGTCAATCCATACATGGGCCGGGACTCGCTCCAGCCTTTCATCGACCGATCGGAGGCCGGCGTGTTCGTCCTCTGTCGAACCTCGAACCCGGGCGGCGCGGACCTTCAGGATCTGGAACTCGAAAGCGGCGAACCGGTGTATCGACGCGTAGCCGCCCTGGCCGATCTATGGAACGAAAACGGCAACGTCGGGCTGGTCGTCGGCGCGACCGCACCCGAGGAACTCGAGGAACTCCGGACCGAGGTCCCCGACCTCCCCTTCCTCGTTCCCGGCGTCGGTGCACAGGGCGGCGACGTCGAGGCGGCGGTCGAGTATGGCCTGAGCGAGACGGCAACCGACGCCGACGGAGGCGTCGGTCTGGTCAACTCTTCGCGGGAGATCATTTTCGCCGGCGAGGACGTCGCCCCGCGAAGCGAGCGTGCCGAGGCGGACTTTTTCAGGGCTGCGGGCGAAGCGGCAAACCGGTTGAAGCGACAACTGAACCAGCATCGCTGACGCCGTTGGCTGAATTCCTCAAAATTCGAAGCCGTCGTTCGGATTCTCCCCGGACCCAACCGTTCGCATGCAATCCGTACAGTACCCGGTCCTCGCGTCGAAATGCTCGGCACAGACCAGGTTCCCACACCGATCGCACCGATGGGTGGCCTCGGCGCCCTCACAGATCTGACAGACCCCGCTGACGCTCATGGTATTTGGTAGGAGTCCAGAAGCCAAAGGCGTGACGCCGCCAGTCAACCGGTCGATGACGAACAGTGTTCAGACCAGGACCCGTTCCAGATCGACGACGGTTCCCGACTCGGCCGTCGGGTCGCCGACCATCGTTCCGAGACACACCGCGGACCCGTCGGGCGTGAAGCAGGCACCGAGGTTATCTTCGCCAGCAGCACTGGCAGCGTCATCGGCGTCCAGCACGCCGGGCGCGTACACTGGCGCACCGTTGGCCACCTCGCGGGCGGCGCTCTCGGCGATAGTGATCGCGGGAAGGTGCTGGAGGGCGCGCTCGGCCGGCTGGACGACCTCCCGAAGGGGATCGGCGTCGCCGTCCTCGCGCCAGAACCCGAGGGCGTCTGCCAGGTCATGAAGGGAAACGAGGTCGCGGTCGTCGAAGGGATCGGTCGCCGTTCGCCGGAGGTCACCCATGTGTCCGCCGGTCCCGAGGGCCAGGCCGATGTCGTGGCAGAGTTTTCGGACGTACGTTCCGCTCTCGCACTCGATCCGGAGGAGGGCCTGGCGTTCCTCCATCTCCAGGACGTCGAGACCGTACACCTCGCGGACCCTGAGGTCCCGCCTGACAGCACTTTTCTTCGGGGGTTTTTGATAGATCGGGCCCTCAAATTCACCCACCACGGAGACGAGGTCGTCAGGGATTTCGGCGTGCACCTCCAGAACGGCCACGTACTCTTTCCTCCCTTCGAGGAACACCTGCGCCAGTCGCGTCGCGTCCCCCAATAGGACCGGGAGGCAGCCGGTTACCTTCGGATCGAGCGTTCCCGCGTGGGCGGCGTTGTCGATCCCCGATTCGTTGGCCGCACCGAGCGCTTGGTCAACCATGTCTCGGATCCAGGCCGAGACCTGGTGGGCCGACGGCCCGGGCGGCTTATCGAGGTTGACGACACCGAACCTGAGGAGTTCGGCGGGCGTTCGGTCAGCCGGTGGGGATCGAAGGCTCATCGTGGCTCCTAGAAGTCGTAGGTGACGCCGGTAACGCCCTGTTTCCCCTCGTCAGCGCTGGGCTCGTATTCCCGTATGGCGGCGACCAGCATCTCGAGCACAGCATCGGGGTCCCACCGGGCCGTGTTGATCGAGATGTCGTAGATCGAGAGGTCCGCGATGTCGATACCGTAGTACTCCTCGTATCGCGTGGCCTCGCTGTGTTCCCGCGCGCGGGTGTCGTGCTCGGCCTGGTCGTTCTCGCGGTCCTCCCGGTCCGCGATGCGTTCGGCCCGAACCTCCAGGGGCGCATCCAGCCACAACCGGAAATTGGCGTGGTCACCGGCTAGCCATCCCGCGAGGCGGGACTCGAGAACGAGGTCCTCGCGCTCAATCGCGATTTCACGGAGTCGCCGATCCAGATCGCGGTCGATCTCCTCGTCTTCCTCCGCGAGTTTGTTGAATTCCAGGGGCGTATAGCCCCGTTCCTCGGCGAGTGAGCGAAAAATGTCCCCGCCACTGACGTGATCGAAATCGAAGGCGTCCGCGAGGTCCGCTGCCGTCGTACTCTTCCCACTGCCTGGCGGGCCGGAGACGGTGATCAACATACGCTCATTCCGACGGTGGGAAAGAAATGGGTTGTGGACTCGGCCGCGAGGCGCCCGGAGTTAGTTCGGCGACATCTGGAACCCGATCGCCTTTCGAACGAGATTCGAGAAGGCGATCGAATTCAGGATGTACCAGAAGACCCACGTGGGGAACCACAGGGCGGCCGAACCATTCCAGGGGACCTCGCCATAAATGGGCATGATCATGGTCGGCACCGAATTGAAGTTGCCGATTTGCCAGTAGATCCACAGGAAGATGGGGATCGTCACCAACATGATCCAGACCGTGGGTCGGAAGTTCTCCGCCATGTTCCCCATCTGTTCGGTCATCATCTCCATTTGCTCTTCCTGGATGCGTTCGAGTTCCTCGTCGTCGCCGCGCTCCTTGGCCTGCTTGCGACGTTCCTTGAGTTCCTCGGCCTTCTCCTGGCCCTGTGTCATCTTGCTCTGGTCCATCATCTGCGACTGGGCTATCGTCGAGAGGGCGCCCGTGATGATCGCCGCGAGCATAATGACAAGATAAAATGGTAATATACTCTCTATCGGCCCGAACAGCAAATTAACGGCCCCACCAATGGTGTTCTTGATGGGTTGAATGCTGTACCCAAGGATCATCCCGAACGATCCCATGGCAGCGAGTTTGTCGATCGTTCGCCAGCCCCCGGAGTCCTCGTCCTCGTCCGCGTCCTCGGTACTCGATGTCGTTACCGTCGATCCATTCTGCTCCTCGAGGGCGGCCTCCACGTCGTCCAAGTCGGCCAGTTCGAACCCGGTCTGGCCGTCCACGAGAACGCCCTTTTCGATCAATCGGCCCCACTGACCGCTGGAGAGGTCGTCACGGACGTCGCTCCACTCGACCTCGCCGGTACCATTGGTCGATTGGACGTTCAGAATAGATTCGAGGGCGTCGACCATCGAGGGATCTTCCTCGACCAGGTCGTCGACCTTCGAACGAATGCGTCCCATTTGGCGGCAATAGGCTACGGCCCGTAATCAACCTGTTCGTCTGGATCGATGAGTCCTCGACTACGCAGCGTTCTCGATAGCCGATTTAACGTTCTCCCAGACTTCGTCGGGTGCCCCGTTGCCATCCACGCGAACGAAAGGATCGGTGTCTTCGAAGTGCTCGACGACCGGCGCAGTGTTCTCGTGGTAAACGTCGAGGCGATTGCGAACGACCGCCTCGGTATCGTCCTCTCGCTGGACGAGGGCAGCGCTGCACTGGTCACAAACACCCTCGGTCTCCGGGGGTTCGAACTCCACATGGTAGGTCGCCCCGCACTCGGGACACTCCCGGCGACCAGTCAGGCGTCGGATCAGTTCCTCGCGGTCCACAGTCAGAGAGAGGACGACGTCCATTTCGGTCATGTCCGCCAGGGCCTCGACTTGGGTCAGGTTCCGCGGGTAGCCGTCGAGGACGAACCCGTCGGCCTCGTCGAGTTCCTTCTCGACGATCTCATTCATGACGGGGTCCGGAACGAGTTCGCCCGCATCCATGTATTCCCGCGGGGTCCCGTGGTCGGTCTCCATGTCCTTGTTCGCCCGGAGGATACCCCCGGTGGTGATGTGTGCCACGTCGTATTCCTCGGCGATTCGCTGGCTCTGTGTCCCCTTCCCGGCGCCCGGCGGGCCCAGGATGAGCACGTTCGGTTCGCTCATACTCGGCGGTTGACCTGGGGTGCTTAAAGACCTGATCAAAACTGTCCGGACCGGTTCTTATTGCCCCCGCCCACGTACCGGCGGGCATGACCCGGTTCGACGCCGCGACACCGACAGACCGCCGGAAACTATTCGTCGAGGCTCTCACCGCCCACCGCGAGCGGGGAAGTCCATTCCTGACCATCGAAGTGGATCCTGGTGACGGCGAGTGGTCGGACGGTCTCCCCTGGATCCAGTTCGCGGGTGACGTCGTCAACCTGGATTGCACCGATGCGGAACTCGAACGGCTCAAAACGATGCTTCAGGAGTACCCGGCGTTCAAGATCGACGATATCAATCGACCGGAGGAGGTTCCAGGAACGAACGTCCGGATCAGTGCGAAGGCCGACAAGAGCCGCGTCGCTGGCTTCCTCGACGAGGCACTCAGATCCGTTTACGAATTGCCAGAGGAGTACAGAGCCTGGGTTACTGAAGTTTAAAACAGCGGGGACCCGAAAGGGCCTATCGTCAGTCTTAGGCTGCAACCGTGTAGCCGGCCTCCGTGATCGCCCCGGTGATGGCGTCGCGATCCGCATCGCCAGCGACCGTGACGCGGTCCGCCTCGTGATCCGCATCGGCCGATTCGACGCCGGATACCTCGGCGAGGGCGTCCTCGACGGCCTGCTCGCAGCCATTACAGTTCATGTCGGTGACGGTGAGTTCGATCGTCATAGCACTCCAGTCTAGGGAAGAGTGCTTTTTGGCCTTTTCTACTCATGAAACGGGGCGAGCAAGCAGAAATATCTTAGAAAATAAAATTATCAGTTCGTACGGCTTCGACCGGTTCAACAGGGGCCCACCGGCAACGATCAGACCTCGACCGAGAACGACTCGTAGTCGCTGGCGCGCTCGGTCATTTCTACCAACAGATCGGTCGCGGCAACCAGGTCCTCGGTGTCGATGACCTCGACTGGGGTGTGCATGTACCGGTTCGGGATGCCGAGGTTGAGGGATGGGACGCCACTCCGGGCCGTATAGAACGCATCCGCGTCAGTTCCGGTTCGAAGCCCGGCCGCCTGCAGTTGGACCTCGACGTCGGCCTCGTCGGTGCTCTCGCGGGCGATATCAACCAGCACGGGGTGGTTCGCGCTCCCACGGCCGACGACCGGACCCCCGCCGAGTTCGACTTCCCCAGCAGCGTCGCCTGGGGCACCAGGATGATCGGCGGAATGGGTCACGTCCACGGCCACGACGGCGTCGGGATCGAGGTCGAACCCGATCATGCGAGCGCCACGGAGGCCGAGTTCTTCTTGAACGGTGCTGACGGCGTAAACCGTGGCATCAACGTCGCGCTCCACGGCCTTTCGCAGGGTTTCGGCTGCAGTCCACGTGCCGACGCGGTTGTCGATGCCCCGTCCGGCCAGCCGCGTTTCCTGCAGTTCCTCGACGGTCGAGGAAAAGGTGACCGGGTCGCCCACCGACACCAGTTCGCGGGCCGCCTCCTCGTCGCTCGCGCCGATGTCGATTCGCTGATCACTGATGTCCTCGTACTCGTCCTCGCCCTCTCGCAGGTGAATCGCCGTCTGCCCGATAACGCCCTTGACGGGACCGTCGTCGGCACGGATCGTGACGTGCTGGCCTTTGGTCACGGTCCGGTCGGAGCCCCCGATGGCATCGATGTGGAGGAACCCATCGTCGTCAATCGTCCGGATGATGAACCCGATTTCGTCACCGTGCCCGGTCACAGCGACCTCCGGACCGTCGCCGGTTCCGTCGTGAACAGCCACGGCGTTTCCGTACTCGTCGGTGTGAACATCGTCCGCGAACTCGGTTACGTAATCGACCCAAACGCGTTGCCCGGCCCGCTCGTAGCCCGAGGGACTGGGCGTTTCGAGCAATCGTTCGAGAAACTCCCGCTGTCCTGTCTCCATACCGTCCGGTTCCAAGTATTGATTCAAGAAACCGTCGGATTCAGCCCGCAAAAACCGGAATAATCGGCCGGTAGCGGCAATCTCGCGGGATTGGGTTCTTGGACTCCAGATAGAGGCGCGAAATCCCTCTGCGATACATCTAAGCCGTTGGTCACCCCAATTACCGGTATGGGAGACAAACACTTCACACTGCTCGAACTTCACTTCGATGGCGATGTCCAGTTCGGCCCGAAGACGATGGGGATTCCCGGTGAGGGGGCGGGAGAGAACGCTGAATCGGACTCCGGCGAATCGATGGACATCGAGGGGGCCGAGGATTTGGGTGATCTCGACCGAGAAAGCGGGGGGCCGGGTGCCGGAATTATGCTGCTGGCCCTGGTCCTTCTGGTTGGCATTGCCATAGGGGTCAAGAAGTTCCTGAAGGACAGTGAAGACAGCGAAACCGTCGACGTCGAGTAAACCCACGGCGCCAGCAGGGGGGAGCGCAAACTATGGCGAATCGAGGGAGAAGGGTTTTGCGGACCCGACCCTAACCCATTCGCGTGAGTCTGTTTCGTAGCGTCAGGGCAGTGGCAAGCGCGTCCGGCGACGGGGTCGTGGATTGGGACGCCGTTACGGAAGCAGCGAAGATCAGTACCGACCCTGGCTCGCTTGACCTCGCGCCCGAAGAGCGTAACGGGTACGCCAGGGACGTTCGGGACGCCCGCGAACGAGTCCAGACCGTTTCAGGGACGACGTTCGACCTCCCACGAACGGTCGAGATCCAGAACCGCCATCACTGGATTGACGCCAACGTGGAGACGTTCCGCCAGGTGATGGCGCCTCTGGAAGACCAGACTGGGGTCTTCCCGGGTGCTGCCCGCGTGATCAATACGGGAACGATGAGCCTGGCCCTGGGGTTTCTCGCCAGAAACGTTATGGGCCAGTACGACCCCCTGTTGCTCGCCGACGGGGACGAACACGGCCTGTACTTCGTCCATCCAAACATCCTCCGCGCCGCACGGGAACTCGACGTGGAGTACGAACGGTTCCGCCGGTGGATCGCCTTCCACGAGGTAACCCACGCCGGGGAGTTCGGGGCCGCTCCATGGCTCTCGGACCACCTCGAAACGCAGATGCAACGGGGCATCGACGACCTCGCCGACGGGCGGTTCGACCGGGCAGCGTTCAACGAACTCAATACGGCGATGACCGTCGTCGAAGGCTACGCCGAGTTACTAATGGATCAGGCGTTCGACGACGAGTACGCGGACCTCCGGCGCAAACTCGACGAGCGCCGGTCCGGTGGCGGGCCAGTCACGCGTGTCATCCGGCGGATGCTGGGTCTCGGCCTGAAGCGTCGCCAGTACGAACGCGGCAGGGCGTTTTTCGAAACCGTCGCCGAGAAGCGCGGCGTCGGGGCTGCTGGCGAAGTCTGGGACGACCCCCCGAACCTTCCGACAGACGAGGAACTCGACGACCCGCTTCAGTGGATACGACGTGTCGATCCCGGCCGATAGCGAAGTTGAGCTGAGGACTCGATCGCTTTTACGACGGGAGGTTCGACGAAATGTGCCAGACGAGAATCATCCCGCCGACCATGGCCCCAACAGTGGAAGCGCCGACCATGGGAAGGGAAGCGTCGCCCTGCAGCGCGACCAGCCCACCGGAGAGAGCGACCAGTAGGACGAACAGCGTTTTGAGGACCCGGATCTGCCCGCTTTGCTTGGTCTCGGGGACTGTGGGGCCCACCATTATCGCCCCTGGCTCCCGCTACCGTGTAATTGGACGAAAACCCACTCGCCATCGTCGCCGACGGGTTCCAGCACGCCGCTCACACAGGTATCCTGTTCGACCCCCTTACCGTCGTCAGTCCGAGTTCCAGTGACCCGCGATGGTTCGCGTCCCCGCTTCCCCATGGCGTCGTACCCCTCGTAGTCGGCTATAATGCCCGCCTTGCACGTCTCTGGGTGCTCGGGAAAGCAAGCCTTGGACGGTTCGTCCCGGCGAAGTGCCTCGTTGAAATCCACAACTGTGTCCTCCGCATTCATCGGTTACCCGATCGAAAGTTCCGGAGTGGCTTGGGTCTGATGGACGCTGGAGAAAACGACTGGTTCGGACGGGGACCCTCACTGAAATCCACGATCGATCTCGTCGCCCTGGATCAGGTCCTCGAATTCGGCCTCGAGGGCCTCCTCGGCGTCCTCGAAGGTTGCCGTGAGTTCGTCGATGTCGTCCGGGCGGTCGCGGTGGTCCCCATCGATTGGCCCGAATGCTGGACTCTCCAGGGCGTCCATGACGTCGTCGAAGAGGTGGCCGGGGGCCGTCGGCGCGTCGGCGTGGGCCTCGATGACCTCCTCGACCCGCTTGGCCCGTTGTTCCGCCATTTCCTCGTCCTCGGGCGCCTCCTGGACGGCGAAGCGCCCGGCATCCTCCATCTCCGGGAACAACGACCCGATTTCCTCGTCGAACCCCTGGTCGATTCGGGCACCGACACCTTTCACGTTAAACGGGTTCTTCGCGTAGGTCTTCAACTGGAACAGTCCGACGCCCGGATTGCCCAGATACAGGTCCTCCCCCGGCCCTGACATGCGATTCCCAACGACCGCGCGCCAGTCGTCGGGATCGGCCTTGCTCTCCGTCACGTCCTCGAGAATGTCCTGCCAGTCCCTGACCCGCATGTGTGGCAGTAGCCTCGCGACGAAAAAGACACTATCGATGAGGAGTCGGTGGCCGTGCCGGCGTTCGGGCGTCGACCGACAGCGTTTTTCGCCCGGACTCGCATCGTTTGGGAGTGAACCTTCGGGGGTATGTCACCGATGTCGGGGAGGTCCGAACCGTTTCGACAGGTGGTGGCGAGCGTGAACTGGTCGAGATCCGATTCCAGGAGGGGCCCGAGGCAGGCCAGACGGACCCGGCCAAATCGACCACGGTGACGCTCTGGGGCTCCTGGACCGAGACCGTTGACTACCTCGAACCCGGAATGGAACTGCTCGTCACCGACGCCGCCGAGGACGACTATGGCGACGACGAGCGCTACGCGACGACCGGCGAGTCATTCGTCGTGGTCGAACCGGACTTCCTCGTGGACGTGACGGACGTCCGTGGCTGGGTGCAATGCCCCCGGATGTACTACCTGAACAAGTTGACTGGCGTCCCACTGGCCTATCCCGTCGTCCTTGGGACCATCGTCCACGAGGTGTTCGGTGACCTCCTGCGGGGGCGCGACCTGGAGACCGCCATCGACGACCGGGTCGCCGAGGCCGGCCTCGATCTCGGACTGCTCGGTGAGGACGCCGAGGCGGTCCGCAACGACGTCCGCCAGCACTCGTCGGCGATCCAGGGGTGGCTCCAACAGGGAACGCTTACCGGTACCGACCAGTGGCGGTCCGAGCGGACCCTGATCAGCGAAACCTTCGGGATCAAGGGTCGGGCCGACGCCGTCCGCCGCGGGATGCCGGTCGAACTCAAGACCGGCAAGAACGTGAAGCGGGAACCACGCTTCCAGGATAAGATCCAGGCGGCCGC